>JARROU010000045.1:0-7760 GCA_037383585.1 Campylobacterales bacterium
CGGCGTCTGGGTTGGCTGATCCCGATTTTCTACTGGTTCAACATCGGCCTGCTGATCGCCGTTGAGTTCTTCGGGCACTCCAGGCTGGGGGCGAAGCGGTGGATCGAACTGCCGTTCATCCACTTTACCCTGCAGCCCTCGGAACTGATGAAGCCGGCCTTTATCCTGATGCTGGCTTATCTGGTGTCGCGCAACCCGCCGCCCTACGGCGGATACGGCTGGAAAGCATTCCTCAAGCTCTCGTTTTTCATTCTGCTTCCCTTTTTCCTGATCGCAAAGGAGCCGGATCTCGGCACGGCCACTGTCCTGCTTCTGTTGGGGGTCGGGGTGCTTTTCCTGGTCGGGGTGCGCTGGCAGATCTGGGTGACGCTTGCCGCGGGTTTTATCATCTCCGCGCCGCTGATTTACACGCAGCTGCATGATTACCAGAAAAAACGTATTACGGATTTTTTGAGTGAAAAACCCAGCTACCACGTCCAGCAGTCGATCATCGCGATCGGTTCGGGCGGGGTGTTCGGCAAGCCAAAAGAGGAAGCGACGCAGACGCAGATGAAATTCCTGCCCATCGCTTCGAGCGATTTCATTTTCGCCTACGTCGTGGAGCGTTTCGGCTTTATGGGGGCACTCGGCCTGATCGGGCTTTATGTGCTGATCATTCTGCATCTGCTCGGGATCAGTCTATTGACGCATGATCCCTATATCAAGGTCGTCAGTGCGTCGATTTCGCTGCTGATCTTCGTCTACATGAGCGTCAACATCGCCATGACCATCGGCCTGGCCCCGGTCGTCGGCGTACCGCTGCCCATGTTCAGTTACGGCGGGAGCAGTTTCGTCAATTTCATGATTCTCTTCGGCATTCTTGAGAACCTGATGGCCTTCCGCTTTTTGGAGCTTTACAATCGACGCGGCAAAAAAAGCTTCGTCTAAAGCACGCGAAAGTATAATTCCTCCCTTCTTAATACAGTGGGTCTTTAGCTCAGTTGGTTAGAGCCCCCCGCTCATAACGGGGTGGTCCAGGGTTCGAGTCCCTGAGGACCCACCACCACTTTCACACCGAAAACCGCTGCCGAAACAGTTTCGCCCCGTCTTTGCTCGAATCGATCGTATCCCCGATGTCGTTGAATGAAAAACGCAGTTTGCTCTGCTCGATCGTTTCAAAGGATTTGACGGCGTTCAGATTGATCAGGTAGGAACGGTGGACGCGGACGAACTCATAGGGCTCAAGCAGGGTTTCGACTTCGGAAATCTTGTGGTTGAAATAGGTAAACCCTTCGTCGGTTCTGAGGATGACTTCGGTCAGATCCGCCTTGACGTAGTAGATGTCGGAGGGACTGTGAAGGAAGTGGCGCTCGCCGCTTTTGCTCAGCAGCCGCAGACCGCCGGCGGCGTCGGTGGTGGTCCTGACCCGTTCGATGGCGGCGGAGAGCTGCTCCTTGCTGAAGGGTTTGACCAGGTAGCCGACGGCCCCGATCTCGAAAGCTTTGAGCGCATGCGTGTCGTAGGCCGTCTGGAAAATGATCGCCAGGTCGGGCTGAGCGTAGCGCAGGTCGAAGCCCAGTTCCAGCCCGTCGGTGCCGGGCATATTGATGTCGAGGAATGCGAGATTGAATCGGGTCTTTTCCGCGGCCGAGAGGGCCTCATCTGCGTTATGCGCTTCGGTGATGTTTCGGTGGCCGAGGGCTTCGAGCATCCGGCGCAGTCTTGAGAGGGCGAGGGCTTCGTCATCGACGATCAGGATCTTCATGGCAGGCTCCGATATAAAGATGGAAGGTGGGCGGTGCGCTCTTTGCGATCTCCAACCTCCCGCCGCACAGCAGCCGCAGCCGCTCGTCGAGGTTGGAAAGGCCAATGCCCGGACGCGCCTCGGGCATCGGTGTGCCGTCGTTGGAAACGACGGTCCTGTACTGCGAGGGTTCAAAGCGGATGCGGATCGTCAGAACGCCTGTTTGACCCATCCTGCCGTGCTTGATCGCGTTTTCCGCCAGCAGCTGGATGGAGAATTTCGGAAGCTGCCACGGCGGAAGCGGCCCTTCGACGTCGAGCCGGATGCGGTCGGAGAAGCGGATGTTCTCCAGTTCGACGTAGGATTTGACGTTCGCGATCTCCTCCGCCATCGGGATCAGCGCTTTTTCGCTCATCGTATTGCGAAGGAAGGCCGAGAGCTTCAAGATGGCCTCTTCGGCCCGGTTGCTGTCGCGGTGGACCAGTTCCGCCAGCGAATTCAGGGCGTTGAAGAGGAAATGGGGGTTGAGCTGGGTCTCGAGCGACCGCAGGCGGCTCTCGGTGTAGTGGCGGTTGACCTCCTCTTTTTCGTTCCGCATCCGGACAAATCGGTAGAGCAGGGTGCCTACGATGTAGGTGAGCACGCCGATGCCCGTCGCGATCTCGACTTCGTGCCGGTGAAACAGGGTGAGCATCTGTATGCCGTAGCGCCAAGCCGTTTCGATGCTGATCAGCGCGCCCAGAAATCCCGAAAGAAAGGAGAAAAAGACCGCGAGCGGCAGCCAGTAGCGTCTGTCCACGTTGGGCAGGATGCGCTGGTTCATGAAGGTGACGAACACGAGCGAAAAGAGCGTGATGGTAAAGCCGGTGATCGTACCGAACAGGGCCCCTTGCATCCATGCTGCCCCGGAGAGCCAGTAGCCCATGGCAGCCAGGATGCTGCCGAAGAGGATGCCGATGAGCAGGACATAAAGCCAGTCCTTTGCCTTGATATGCAGTTCGATGTCATACATCGAGGATCTCCCTGAGGTTCCGGACGCCGAGCATCACCCCCGGCCAGCCCTGTGCCGCGTAGACGGTGTCGCCGACATGGTAAAGCCCTTTAAACGGCGTGTCGTTGCCCGGAAGGTTCGGCAGGAAATTTTTCATCGTAATAGGGTTGCCTCCCAGCTGGCCTCTCAGGATATAGCGCCGAAACGTTTTGGGCGTGGCGGCGAATTGGTGCACGATGGCGCTTTTGTCGATCCCAAGTGTAGCACAGATCGTGTCGAGCAGGGCGGATTGTACCCCGGACTTGCGCGCTTGGTAATGGGCGTCGTCGTCCCACCAGCGGGCATCGGTATGGATGGAGGCGGTGATACTGCGGCAGCCCGGGGGCGCAAGGTCGGTATCCGACGGATCGGAAACAGAGACGAAGAGGGCATTTGAGAGCGTCCAGGCAAACGGATCGTCTCCGATGATCTGGTAATGGTGATGAAAGGTCCGGTCGCTCCGGACGGTCAGGTAGAGCATAAAAGAGCTCTGATGGTTGTCCAGCCGCTGGTAGCGATGGTAGAAGTGTTTGATGCTTGCGTCGCCAAACAGCGCCGGGGTGTCGTAGGCGGTGGTGTTGAGGATGAGGTTTTTCGCTTCATAGCTTTCGCCTTTTTGGGTGTGCAGCACGTAGCGGCCGCGATGCGCATCGATCTTTGTGATCTGTGTCCTGCGATGGACAGAGCGCAGCGGCGCGGTCATCTCCTCGAAGAGGCGGCCCATGCCCCCGGGGACGTAGTGGGAGCGGTTGAAGGTGTAGCCCAGCGACAGCGCGGCGGTCAGGAAGTTGATCTCGCGGGCGGGGGCCTGGGCGACGATGAAGAGCTGTGCTTGCATGAAGTCCATGTACTCCGAATCGATGGTGCCGAAAAAGTCGCGGATGAAGCGTTCCGCGTTTGGGTGCATGTAGCGGCCGAAACGCGTGAAAACAGGGAAGAAACTGGCCAGCGAGATGCCTTTTTGCCACAGGGATGCATTGCGGTAGCGGTAGCCGTGCATCGCATAAAAAGCGTTGCCGATCTCGCGCACCAGCGTCCAGAAAGCGCGGTTGCGCGGATGCGGGTAGTTGCGCTCCAGCGCGTCGAGAAACCGCTCAAGGTTCCGGTACCTCGGGGTCATTTTGCCGTTTTGAACGATGACGATGGCGGGATCGCTGTCGATGAGGTCGGGGCGGTAGCCGATGTCGTCGAAAAGCTGCTTGACGGGGTGGCCGTCCTGGTAGCCTGCGAGCGTCGTGGCCCCGGTATTGTAGCGGTAGCGGCCGTGCGTGAACGTCGAGCTGCAGCCGCCGAGGTAGGGCTCCTTTTCAAACAAGAGGACGTCCCGGCCCGCGGCGTGCAGCGCCGCGGCGATGCTGCTGCCGCCCACGCCGGACCCGATCACCGCGAATTCATGCATCCTGTTCCTTTTTTGGTTCCATTTTACGCCAATATCAAAACGGTTGGTAGCAAAAATTTGGCCGTTGGTGAAAAAGGGGTGGACAGGCGGGCCGTGTTAGTCGCCCAGAAGATGTCCGAGCGACGCATCGACCGTGGGGTACTTGAACGTGAAGCCCGCCTTTTGAAGTGCCGAGGGGTAGACCTCTTTGGAGCCCGTCAGCACCGATGCCGCCTCTCCGTACATAAGCCGCAGCGCGAATTCGGGAACGGGAAGGAGCGTCGGCCGGTGCAGGACGCGGCCGAGCGTCGTTGTAAATTCATAATTGCTTACGGGGTTCGGCGCGACACAGTTGAAAGTGCCGTCGAGTGCGTTGTCGATGACGAAGGCATAGATGCGGACGAGGTCGTCGATGTCGATCCAGCTCGTCATCATGCGTCCGTTGCCGATGATGCCGCCGACCCCGAGCCGGAAGGGGGTGAGCATCTGTTTCAGCGCCCCGCCTTCGGGGCCGAGGATGACGCCGAAGCGCAGGATCGTCGTCGGCCGCGTACAGCGGCGGGCTTCGTGCTCCCATTTGTGCGCGAGGTGGCCCAGGAAGTCGTCACTGCAGTGTTCGCAGCTCTCATCGCAGCGTCTGTTGTCGGGGTAGATGCCGATGGCCGAAGTGGAGATCAGGCGTTTGACGCCGCTTTGGTTGAGCGCGCTCACGAGGCGTTTGGTCGTATGGATGCGGCTGTTCATCAGCACCTGTTTGTATGGGTCGCTCCAGCGCTTGATGATGGGCGCGCCCGCGAGGTTGATCGCGACGTCGACCCCATCGAGCTTGGCGAGGATCGCGTCGACGTCATCGTTTCGGCCGATCACGACATGGTCTGGAAACGCGCGGCGCAGCGCCTTGCCGACAAAACCGCTCGCACCGGTCATGGCAATTTTCATAGGTGCCTCCTCACTCCAGCCGCTTTTCAATCGCCGCTTCGAGTTCGGCCGGCTTGGTCGACGGCGCGAAGCGATCGACGACTCGGCCGTTGCGGTCGACGAGGAATTTCGTGAAGTTCCATTTGATCGCTTCGGTGCCCAGCAGGCCGGGCTGTTCGGATTTGAGGTGGCGGTAGAGCGGGTGGGCGTTTTCGCCGTTGACCTCGATCTTGGAGAACATCGGGAAGGTGACGCCGAAGTTGACGCGGCAGAAATTCATGATCTCTTTTTCGTTCCCGGGCTCCTGTGCGCCGAACTGGTTGCAGGGGAAGCCGAGCACGACGAACCCGCGCGCCCTGTATTTTTTGTACAGCGCCTCCAGCCCGTCGTACTGCGGGGTGAATCCGCATTGGCTGGCGACGTTGACGATGAGCATGACTTTCCCGCGGTAGAGTGCGAGGGTCGTCGTTTTCCCGTCGATGGTTTGGACGGGAAGGTCGTAAATGGCGGCAGGCATGGTTGTCTCCTCGGCGAACAGCGGCATCAGAAGCAGCAACGAAAACAGGATGTTTTTCACGGTTAATTCTCCTCGGTTTCGGGGAAATCCTTGATGATCGTAATCACGAGCTCACCGATGGTGAAGCCGAATTTTTTCATTTTCGAGTGGTTCAGAATGACGCCGTCCTCTTGCAGATGGAGCCAGTCACGCACATCGATGTCGATGGTACCGTCCCCGTAGGGAACGCGCATCGTATAGTCTATCATAACCGTGTTGCCGTTGGCCACCATCTGCGCCTCGCCGACGATGTCGCCGGCGGTACCGATGAAGGTGCTGCCGCCCGAGGGGCGCAGGGTCCAGACGCGTTTTTGCGTTTCGCCGTCGTCGTAGACGAAAAATTCGTCGAGGGTGCCGACCCCGTGTTTGTCCCAGCTGCCGATGAGGGTCCCTTTGAAGCGGCGCAGGATTTTGCCGTGGCGATCCTTGACCATCCCGTAGGCCGTCATCGGGCCGTTGAAGTACTCCTGCGGAACGAATTCAGGGGACGTCCCGTCGAAATCGCGGATGTCCATTGAGCTGCAGCCGGCCAGGAATCCGCAGAGTCCCAGCGTAAGAAGTGTTTTGAGTTTCATGCAACGAGTCCTTTGTTGAGATGGAGGTTCTGGTCCCGTGTAAAGGCGAGCTGAACCAGATTGATGTTGCGCGTCAGGAACGCGGCGGTGCAGTAGCACAGGTACATTCGCCACATCCGGACGAAATCGTCATCGAATCCCAGGGCCTTGACCTCCGCTATCCGGCGGTTGAAGTTTTCGTGCCAGATATCGAGGGTCTTGGCATAGTCTTCGGTGAACTCTTCCATATGCTGAAGGTTCAGGCGCGTGTGGCGCGACGTTGTTTCCAGGATCTTGGCGACGCTGGGCAGATGGCCCCCGGGGAAGATGTACTTCTGGATGAAGTCGGTCCCCTTGCAGTAGGCGTCGTAACGCTGGTCGGGCATCGTGATCACCTGCATGACCAGGACCCCGTTTTCTGCGAGCAGCGATTCGCACTTCCTGAAAAAAACGTCAAAATATTCGCGGCCGACGGCTTCGAACATCTCGACGGCGATGATGGCGTCGAAGCTGCCCTCCAGATCCCGGTAGTCGCGCAGCATGATGTCGACGGAGCCCTCGACGTCGTGGGCTTTGAAACGGGCCTCGCACAGCGCTTTCTGCTCCTGCGAGAGGGTCACCGTCGTGACCGCGCAGCCGCGCTCCTTGGCGAGGTGCAGCGCCATGGAGCCCCAGCCCGAACCGATCTCGAGCACCTTTGCTCCGGGCCTCAGCCGTAGTTTGTCGGCCAGCAGGCTGATTTTGCGCTGCTGTGCCAGGTGCAGCGGTTCGTCGGCGTCTTTGAAGACGGCCGAGGAGTACATCATCGTTTCATCGAGCATCAGGGTGAAAAATTCGTTGGAGAGATCGTAATGCTCGGCGATGTTCTTTTGCGACCGGGTTTTGGAGTTTTTGCGCAGGAGGTGTTTGACGCGGTTGAAATACGGCAGCAGGTTGTACAGCGAGAGGCGCTTTTCGTCCTCGCTGCGGGTCTGCAGCGTTTGGGAGTTGATCAGCGCAATGGCGATGAGGGCGGTCAGGTCGTCAACGTCAAAATCGCCGTCCATGTAGCTTTCGGCAAACCCGATGTCGCCGTACAGTGCGATGCGGCGGAACATGGCGCCGTCGTGCAGGTCGAGCATCGCACGGGGGGCCAGGCCGTTCCCGTAGCGCGCCTGCGTTCCGTCGGGGTAGATGACCGTCAGGTCGCCTTGCGTGATACCGGACAGAAAACGGTGTAATCAGTACCTCCTGAGTTGGTCTGCGCTTTGGGGGCGGTGCCAGCACAGCCCTTTGCGCCAGAGTTTGAACGACTGCCACAGGGTCCGGGTGACGATCCAGACGCCCAGCAGGGAGTGGCGGAAGAAAAGCCCGAGGGTAGCCGCCGTGCGAAACGGCACGGTGCGCAGCCGAAGCGTCGCATCGAGCCGGTGCGTCCCGTGTTCGTCCAGGCGGATGGTCAGCGCGAGTTGTTCCGCGTCGCAGGCGAGGGTGAAGGCGTAGTCGCCCTCGCGTTCGAAAAAGGGCGAGACGTACATGTCCTTGTGCACACGGCCCCGCAGGCGGGGGGTGCCCGCTTCGAAGGCGACGTGGTAGACGGTGCGGCCGCCGTTGTAATTGTG
>JARROU010000046.1:0-8876 GCA_037383585.1 Campylobacterales bacterium
CCGTGGCCGAAAACGGCCGCTCCCGGATCGACTCCGTGCCGCTGCCCGAGATCAACAACTTCCATACCAGGAAGAAGCGTGCGGAAGCGTTCGCACTGCCGTTCTGCGAACACGTAGAGGTGATCCAGGCCGTCGACCACGAACTGGTGACGCACGAACAGGTGGCTGACCTCAAAAAAGTTCCGGCGCATACCGTCGGAGACCCCGAACACGATGTCCTCAAAATCGCCGTCGTCAACCGATATGAAGATGCCCCGCCCGCCGTCGCCTACGTGAACGGTTTCGGACTCAAAAGCGGGGCCATCGCCTCGAGCGTTGCGCACGACTCGCACAACATCGTCGCCGTGGGCTGCAGCGACGAAGCGATCGCCGAAGCAGTGAACCTTGTCATCGGTGCCAGGGGCGGTATCAGTGCCGTCAACGCAACCGAGCAGCACCTGCTCCCGCTGCGCATCGCCGGGATCATGAGCGCAGAAGACGGTTTCGAGGTCGCTACCGAATACGAAGCCCTCGACCGCTTCGCAAAAGAGGATTTGGGATCGGCACTGGACGCGCCCTTTATGACCCTCTCGTTCATGGCCCTGCTCGTCATCCCGGAGCTCAAGCTCAGCGACAAGGGCCTCTTCGACGGCCGCACCTTCCATTTCATCAAAGGGTGCAGAAGCAACGATGAAACTCTTTAGGCTCCGCGAGCACCAAACGGATGTCCGTACCGAGTTTACGGCCGGGTTTACGACCTTTTTGGCGATGCTCTACATCGTGCCCGTCAACGCCTCGATCATGAGCGCCTCCGGGATGCCCTACGACGCCCTCATCACCGCCACGGCGGCCATGACGATCATCGCTTCGATCCTCAGCGGCCTCTGGGCGAACACGCCGATCGCGATGAGCGTCGGCATGGGGCTCAACGCCTACTTCAGCTTCGGGCTCGTCAAGGGAATGGGCATCCCGTGGCAGACGGCGCTGGGCATCGTCTTTGTTTCAGGCATCCTCTACATCCTCATCAGCATGACGCCGCTGCGGCGCTGGATGATCGCGACGATCCCGATGGACATCAAGCGCGCCGTCAGTGCGGGCATCGGGGCGTTTATCGCCTTTATCGGGATGGAGCAACTGGGATTGGTCACCGACAGCCCGGCAACTTTGGTGACCCTGGGCAACCTCAAAGACCCCCACCTGCTCGTCGGTCTCTTCGGCCTGGCCCTGGCGATCATTTTCACCTTTAAAAAAATCCGCGGCGCCTTCATCCTGTCCATTGTTCTGACGGCGCTTCTTGCGTGGGTGACCGGCATTGAAAAAATGCCGGAGCAGTTCCTCTCGATGCCGGCCTCCATGGCGCCGATCGCTTTCGAGCTCGACATCGCCTCGGCGCTGACGCTTTCCCTGGCGCCGGTCATCCTTATCTTCCTGATCACGGACCTGTTCGACACGCTGGGGACCCTGACCGGCGTCGGGATGCGGGCCGATCTTTTTCACGGGAAAGATTCCGTCCCGCTGCAGAGAACCATCGAGGCCGACGCGGGCGCGACGATGCTCAGCGGCCTGGCCGGTGTCACCAGCACGACCGCCTTTATCGAAAGCGCCGCGGGCGTCGAAGAAGGGGGCAGGACGGGGTTGAGCGCCGTTTTTACGGGACTGCTGTTTATCCTCCCGCTCTTCTGGCTTCCCTTCTTCCAGGCCGTCCCTTCCAACGCGATCTACCCGATCCTCATCGTCATCGGCGTAATGATGTTCGGCGAACTGCAGCAGATCGACTATTCGGACGCGGCGGTCAAGTACGCCACCTTCTTTATCGTACGTCGCGATGGGCGTCCTCGCCGCCGTCGCGATGCTCGTCTTTTTCGTCCTCTGACGTTATCCGAAATAGCGTTTGAGCTCTTCGTCCGTGTTGGCATTTTGCAGCACCTTCGGATCGTCGACCGCGACGAAATCGGCAACGCCGGACGCCAGCACCCACTGATCGAGACGCGTCGCACCGGAGGCGAGCAGATCCGCTTTCATTTCAGCGCTGATGCGCACCGGCGGCGCGCGCCGCCCCTCGTAAAACGCAACGGCGACCGGGCTTCGGCTCCGTGAGAGTGCCTCAAAAACGCTTTTGTCCGGTACGGGACGGTCGACATGGCAGAAATACAGTTCCGGCGCGTCAAGTGCCTCGAAGGCCTTTTTCACCGAGGAGAACATCCCCGCCTCGTACCCCTCGTTACGGATAACCGTCACGCCGGGATCCAGCACGGCACGGATCTTCTCATACGCATGCCCCAGCACGACGGCGACGTCATAGCCATATGCGCGGAGCTTCCGGATCTGTCGGTTGATCAGCAGATCCTTCCCGATGCGGTAGAGCGGCTTCATCCCGGAGGTCCGGGTAGACTTCCCGGCGGCGAGCAGCACAACCGTCACGGCACTTCCAGCCGTGTCAGGGCCTCTTTGAGCATGTTGAACGCGACCCGGTGGCGGTACGCCCTCGTGGACCGGTGGCCGCCGGTCGGATCCGTGTCTTTTTCCAACGCGACTTTGATCGCATCGTCCCGGGCATCTCCGCCCTCCAGCAGCGCCTCAAGCGTCCGGAAACGCACCGCGTTCGGCCCGAGAGACGCGCCGCTGATCCGGTATCCGCTGCCGGTTTTGACGACGGCGATGCTGACCTTTGTGATGTTCAGCCGCTCCCGCACTCCCGCTTTTCGGTAATACCATTGATGTTTTTCCAGCGGCACGGTGACACCGAGGATAATTTCATGGGAGAGTTTCGTACACTTGTAGCCGCAGAACAGCTCCTCGAGCGGCAGGGTCCGCTTCCCGCTGCACGATCCCAGTGTTACCGAGGCCCCAAGCGCCACGAGTACGGCCACGAGATCCGCCGCGGGCGACGCGTTCGCGATGTTGCCCCCGACGGTGGCGAGGTTGCGGATCTGGTGCGAACCGAAATGCTCTGCGCACGCGGCCAGCAGCGGAAGATGCCTTTGGACCTCATCGCTGTGCAGCAGATCATTCACCGTCACAAGCGCCCCGATCCGCACGACGTCGCCGTTCTTTTCGATCGCGCGAAGCCCTTCAAGGGCATGGAGATCAATGATCCCTCCGGTTTCCGGCCGATGTTCCAGTTGAAGCACCGCATCCGTGCTGCCGCACAGCAGCAGAAAATCGGGGTGGCGTTCCAGCAGGGTCAGTGCCTCGTCAAGGTCTTTGGGGCGATAATAGGTCATGATTTCACCTTCGCGATCGCTTCAACGATCTTCTGGTAGCCCGTACAGCGGCAGAGGTTGCCGTCCAGCGCTGCCTTGATCGCCGCTTCTTCACGGCTTCCTCCCGATGTGAGGTAGTCGTAGGCACGCAGGACGAAGCCCGGGGTGCAGAACCCGCACTGCACCGCCCCGTGTTCGGCGAAGCCTTCCCGGATCGCTTCGGTCTCTTGCTGCAGCCCCTCCAGCGTCACGATCTCGGCTTCGTGCATCTGCGGGGCGAGCAATAAACAGGCGTTGACGAGTTTGCCGTTCAGAAAGAGGCTGCACGCGCCGCACTCCCCTTCACCGCAGCCCGCTTTGACCGACGTCATGCCCGCCTCTCTCACGAGGTCGAGCACCCGGGCATCGGGTTCGCACTCAAAGCGGTAGGGTTCGCCGTTGATCGTACACGTTATCTGCATGAGAGCTCCACGGTTTCCGGAGTAATGGGGATGGCATCGAAGGCACTCCCGAGTGCCTGGGTCACCGCGTTGGCTACGGCGGCGGCAGGACCGTCCATCGGCAGCTCTCCCAGTCCCAGAGAATCGGCCTCCGTTCCCAGGAACGCGATCTCAAGTTTCGGCAGGTCCGGTGCCATCGGCAGTGTATAGTCGCTGAGACGGGCATTGCGCACCTGCCCGTCTTCGTACACCAGCCGCTCGTAAAGCGCGTACCCGATTCCCTGCGCCACGCCGCCCTCGACCTGTCCTTCGGCCATCATCGGGTTAATGACGTTCCCGACGTCGTTGTAGGCATAAAAACGCGTGACACGCACCCGATAGTCCACCGGGTCTACTGCGACCTCGGCGACATAACACCCCAGCGAGTATGCCGGGTAACCGTTGCCGTAGAAAAGTTCTTCGTCCCACTGCGAATGCGCCGGTTTTTCATAGGCAGCACTGAAATGCAGCGGTCCGCCGTTGTCCCGGTGACGTCTTGCGGCTGTGCGGTACTGCTCCGGCGAATCGTAATCGCCGAGCGCGGCACGCAGCGCAGCCGCCGCCTGAGAGAGCAGCCCTCCGACGACCATCACCGTGCGTGATGCCACCGTCGGTCCGCTGTCGGCAACCTCGGCGGTATCGGGGACATGATAGCGCACCAGTTCCAAGGGGATCCCCAGTGCATCTGCGACGATCTGCGGCAGCGCGGTCAGAGTCCCCTGTCCCATCTCCACGCTTCCGATACGGATCTCCACCGTCCCGTCCGCTTCGAGCGTGAGCGATACGTTCGACGCCAGCATGCTCTCCCCCGTTCCCGTATAGCCGGCGCCGTGCATGAAAAGCGCCATTCCGATCCCCGTATGGGAAGCCCTCGCATCGTATTTTGCATCGAATCCGCTCGCTGTTCGCGCCGCTTCAAACAAGGCACGCATGCGTTCATGCTCTTTGATATGCACTCCCGACATACTGATGGAGCGCGCATCGGGGAGATTCCGTTCCCGTACCGCGGCCGGCGATAGGCCGAGATGACGGGCGATGTCGTCCATATGCCGTTCGATGCCGAAGATGACCTGCGGGGCCCCGAAGCCCCGGAACGCGCTGTTGGGCGGGGTATTGGTCGCCACCGCGCGGGCATCGATCTTGATATAGGGACAGTCGTAAAAGCCCGCGGCGTGCAGGACCGCGCGGGCGAGGACGACGGGCGAGAGCGTCATGTACGCCCCGCCGTCGATCAGGATATCCACCTGCAGGGCGTGCAGTTTCCCCGTTTTGTCGAAGTGGCTTCTGTAGCGCATCTTGGCGGGATGCCGTTTGGTCGTAAAGGCGATGTCTTCCGAACGGTCGTAGACGAGCTTGACGTCCTCGCCCGCTTTTTTGCACAGCAGGTAGACGTAGGCCGCCATCAGGGAGGGGAAGTCCTCTTTTCCGCCGAAGGCCCCGCCGGTCGGCGCCTGTTCCACCTCGACCTTTTCACCGGTCAGCGTTTCCAGGGCGGCTTCGACAAAGAAGGGGCACTGCATCGATCCGACCACCTTGATGCGCCCGCCGTTGTAGCGAGCGATCATGCTCTGCGGCTCCAGATAGACATGTTCCTGATGCGGCGTTCTGTATGTTTTTTCGAGGCTTTGAAGTACACCGAATGCCGGCGGCGTTCCTTTTTCGGTCCGGATCGTTTTGAAAATATTGTCTTCGCCGTAGAGGAGCTGTTTGCGGGCCAGGGACTCCTCCATCGTCAATACGGGTTCCTGTGCGTCGCAGGCGATCGTGATATGCCGCATCGCTTCGCGCAGCCGTTTTTTCGATCGGTGCGCCAGCAGCAGAATCGGCTCGCCGATGTGTTTCACCCGCTTTTCGGCGAGGAAAGGCTGATCGTCCGCCAGATCGACGTTGGCGTTGCGCCCTTCGATATCGGTGTGGTCGACAATGACGAATTCCGAAAAATCAAACGCCTCGTCGAACGTAACCGCCTCGATCTTCCCGTACGCGATTTCCGAGCGGACCACCGCGCCGTGGAGGCCGTCAAATTCCAGGTCATCCGTGTAGCACAGCGACCCGTCGGCTTTGCCTCCGGCATCGACACGAATGATACTTTGCCCGACAAGACTCATCGCTGACTCCTTGATGAAAACATCCTGTTTTCTCCTTAAAACTATTATGCCATAACCCGCGCGAAACCCCCATTAACACAGGCTTAATTACTTCTTGGATAAAATATCCGACTTTAGTAGATTTATTGATTTTTTGGAGAAAAAATGAACGAAGCCAAGTACATCTGGATGAACGGCGAATTCATTCCTTGGAACGAAGCGAAAGTCCACGTATTGACCCACACGCTTCACTACGGCAACGGAGTCATCGAAGGAACCAAAGCGTACAAAACGGACAAAGGGTACGCCATCTTCCGTCTGACCGAACACACCAAACGGCTGCTCGAGTCGGGTAAAATGACCCTGCTCGACATCCCGTACAGCGTTGAGGAACTCAATGCGGCCCAGATCGAGCTCGTCCGCAAGAATGAATTCACCGGCGAGAACGTCTACCTCCGCCCGTTTGCCTTCGTCGGCTACGGCATCATGGGGCTTTACCATAAGGACGCGCCGGTCGAGACGGCCGTTGCCGCCTGGGAATGGGGCGCTTACCTCGGCGAGGAGGGCCTGCGCAAGGGCATCCGCCTCAAGCTCTCTTCGTTCACCCGTCCGGCCAACACCTCCAACATGGGCAAGGCCAAGGCAACGGCGAACTATCTGAACTCTCAGATGGCCAAATACGAAGCCGTCGAATGCGGGTACGATGAGGCGCTGCTGCTCGACGACCAGGGCTACGTCGCCGAAGCAAGCGGGGCCGGATTCTTCATGGTCCGTGACGGCAAGATCATTTCGCCTCCGAACGACAACTCCCTCGAATCGATCACCCAGAAAACGGTCATCGAACTGGCGGAAGACTTGGGATACGAAGTGGTCCGCCGCCGCGTCACCCGCGAAGAGGTCTATGTCGCCGACGAGGCGTTCCTGACCGGGACGGCCGCAGAGATCACCCCGGTGCGCGAGATCGATGCACGTGTCATCGGCAACGGTGCGCGCGGGCCGATTACGGAAAAACTGCAAAGCGCCTATTTCGACGTCGTTTTCGGACGCAACGACAAATACGCACACTACCTGACCTACGTCTAAGGAGATGATGATGGCAACTGATATGAACGACTATTTCAACAAGAAGAAGGGAAGCTCCGGCGGAGGCGGCGGGGGCGGATTCAGCGCTCCGAAACCTCCCAAGATGGACTTCAATATGGGAAAAGGGAAATCGGCACTGCTCTTTTTTGCGGTCGGTATCGTCATCTTTTTCCTGCTGGCCAAGCCTTTTGTGATCATTACCGAGGGCGAACGCGGGATTCTCGCGACCAATGGGAAATATGAACCCGAAGCCCTGCTTCCGGGCCAGCACTTCATCATCCCTGTGATCCAGAAGGTCTACCTGGTCGATACCAAGGTCCGCAGCATCAACTATGCCAGCCGCATCGAGCGCACCGGCGCCGAAGGGTCCGGCATCGAAGTGCGGCCGGCCATCACCGTCCTGGACAAACGCGGCCTTCCCGTCTCCATCGAGCTGACGGTCCAGTACCGCCTCAACGCGGTCTACGCCGCACAGACCATCTCCAACTGGGGCTTCAGCTGGGAAGAGAAGATCATCAACCCGGTCGTCCGCGACGTTGTGCGCAACGTCATCGGCCAGTACGAAGCGGAATCGCTTCCGACGAACCGCAACACGATCGCCAGCCAGATCGAACAGGGCATCCGCAAAAGCATGGAAAGCCAGCAAAACTCCCCGGCACTCTTCCAGTCGGTGCAGCTGCGTGAAATCGTCCTGCCGCAGAAAGTCAAAGACCAGATCGAGCGTGTCCAGATCGCCAAGCAGGAAGTCCAGCGCGCCGAACAGGAAGTCCAGCGTGCCAAACAGGAAGCCCTGAAGCGCGCCGCCGAGGCACAGGGTAAAGCCGATGCCGTCCGCATCCAGGCCGAGGGTAAGGCCAACGCGATCAAGATCGAGGCCGACGCAACCGCCCAGGCCAACAAAGTGATCAGCGCTTCTCTCACGACCAAACTGCTCCAGATGGAACAGATCAAGGTCCAGGGGCAGTTCAATGACGCCCTGCGCGAAAACAAGGACGCGAAGATCTTCCTGACCCCTGGCGGTTCGACGCCGAACATCTGGGTCGACATGAAAAATCCACAGCGCCAAAGCGCGATCAAATAATCGGTTCGGCCCTCCCCGGAGGGTTGAATCAAACCGGAAACCATCCGGCTTGATTCAATCCTTATGATCGGAACCATGATGCAAGAAACCCTCAACCGTGTCGATTGGGAAAAATCGGAACTGCTGCCGGTCATCGTTCAGGACGTCCATACGAACGAAGTCCTGATGATGGCCTATATGAACCGCGAGGCCCTCGAGCGCTCGCTGGAGACAAAGCTGGCGCACTACTACTCCCGTTCCAGGCAGCGCCTTTGGAAAAAAGGCGAAAGCAGCGGCCACCTGCAGCACATCAAGTCTTTTCTCATCGACTGCGACAACGACACCCTGCTGCTCAAGGTCGAACAAGAAGGCGTTGCCTGCCATACCGGGCGTAAATCCTGTTTCTTCACCGAACTGGAGAGCGGCAGCGAAACGATGGGCGTCGAAGTCGATACCACGGCCGCCTACGGCGTCATCGATACCCTCTATCACACGATCCTGGAACGCAAAAGCGCCGATCCGGAATCCTCTTGGACGGCCAAACTGCTGAGCAAGGGTGAAAATACGATCTTGAAAAAGGTCGTCGAAGAGGCCGGGGAATTCAGTTTCGCCGTCAAGGATGACGACGAGGAAGAGATCATCTACGAGGCGGCGGACCTCACCTACCATGTGCTCGTGGCGCTTGGGTACAAGAACATCTCCCCCGACCGCGTCAAGCAGGAATTGGCCCGCCGGTTCGGCATGAGCGGAATCGCCGAGAAGGCTTCCAGGGAAAAGTAACTTTTCCCGCTCCACCACCGTAAACAGACCCATCACTTCTTCTTGATCGTTTCAATCCACCGGTAGTCGTAGTACCCGGGTTTTTCAGTGACAACCAAACGATCGCCGGGCGCAAGGGCATTATAAAGATTCCCGGTAATCTCTCAGCCCGTTACCCTGGATAATGAATCTGCGTTCGATCTTTTCAAATGGGGGGCTTTCGGAC
>JARROU010000047.1:0-7147 GCA_037383585.1 Campylobacterales bacterium
AAGAAATCCAACTATGTGACTTACGGCAGCGTCTACAATTATGACTACCGTACCGCAAAGGCAACGGTTGACTATACCAACGGTGGCCTCCACCTGACCCTTGGCGCCGATCTGTTCGACGGCGAGCGCGACAGCGGGGCCACCTACTACAGCATCAGCAACGAAACGTCCAAAAAGAATACGGCCGGATTTGCGCTGGCGCAGTACCGTACGGGCGACCATACCTTCAAGGCGGGCTACCGCTATGAAGAAGTCGGCTACGATTACAGCGACGCGAACAACTCCCTCGACCGTTCCGATACGCTTCACGGCATCGAAGCGGGGTACAACTACCGCCTCAGCCCGGAGCGATCCTTCTTTGTCAGCTATGCGCACGCCTACCAGGCCCCGGACGTCGATCGTTTCTTCAACAAAGACTCCTTTACGGGCGTCGTTACCTTTAACGGCTTTATCGATCCGATGACCTCCGACACCGTCACGGCGGGCTACACGGCGGTCACGGCGACCAACAAGTTCAAAATTTCCGTCTATTACACCGCCCTGCGCAACGAGATCTACTACTACAGCGACCCGGGCTACGTCGCCTCGGCCAATACCAACATCGACCGCTCGCACAAATACGGCATCGACCTCTATGAAAAGTGGATGGTCACCGATCGCATGAGCCTTTCGCTCAACTACAACTATGTCCGGGCGATGATCGACGAAGAGGAGCAAAACGGCGAGGATTTCGGCGGCAACGAGCTTCCCGGGGTCAGCAACCATAACGTCAAGGCGGCGCTGACCGTCATGCCGACCGACGCGCTCACCCTCACGCTCTCGCACACCCACCGCTCATCGGCCTACGCCATGAACGATTTCGGCAACAACTTCTCCCAGCGCCAGCAGGTCTACAACAGCACAGACGTCTCGCTGACCTATGCCGAGGAGTCTTATGAGCTTTTCGCTAAAATCAACAACATGTTTGACAATCCCAACGGCCTGTGGGTAGCGGATGACGCCATTTACCCGGTCAATTTCACCACC
The DNA here is from genome assembly GCA_037383585.1 of Campylobacterales bacterium. Lineage (GTDB taxonomy): Bacteria > Campylobacterota > Campylobacteria > Campylobacterales > Sulfurimonadaceae > Thiomicrolovo. Next base: position 1,027 of record JARROU010000047.1, read on the forward strand.
ACCGCGATCGCGGGCGCGATCCTGAAATTCTGATGATTCGGACACTCCGGGAACGCGACATCGGCACCCTGCCTCAGGGCACGGCGGATTTTCTGCTGGCCGCCTCGGTCACGCGCACCTGCGAGATCCCAGGGATCACCCAGGCGGGCATTCCGGGGAGGGTCCCCCTGACGCCGACGCTGGACGCGGAGTTTGTCAGCACGGGCAGGGTGTTCAGCCTCGAAAACCTGGCCGAGACGGCGACCGGCATCCCGACGCCGGGGCTGCTCACCCGCGCCGTGCAGACCCTGACCCCTTTTGCGGCCGTGAAGATCCTCGACCTGGGGCTTACGGTCACACCGCAGCAGTGCGACGTCGTCGATTTCGGCATCGAAGCTTCGCCGAGCATTGCCGAAGCGGAAGCGTTTGACGCCAAAGCCGTCTTCGAAAAAGGGCGCCAGTTCGGGCGCACCTACAGGCCCGAAGGCGACTACGTCATCGTCGGCGAAAGCACCCCGGCCGGGACGACGACGGCGCAGGCGGCCATCGCCGCGCTGGGGTTCTCGCATGACGGGCTTTTCGCCTCGTCGTTCAAAGAAGCGCCCGTCGAGATCAAACGGCACACCCTGGATGCGGCGCTGGACAAACTGACCTCCGGCATGGGGCTGTTCGAAAAACTGGGGCACACGGCAGACAATACCCTTCTCTTCGTCGCCGGCTTCGTCCTCGAAGCGTGCCGGCGCTTTCCCGTTGTGCTCGGCGGCGGGACCCAGATGGCGGCAGCCCTGCTGATCGCGAACAAAATCGGCGGCCGAGACGGCCTCCCGATGGACCCGCGGAAGATCACCCTCTGCACGACCCGCTGGATCGCCGAGGACGGGGCCTCGAACCTCATCGCTCTGATCGGGCAGCTCGATTTCCGCCCCAGAGCCCTCTACGCGGATTTCCTCTACGCCGAGGCGACGATCCCCGTTCTGAAGCTGTACGACGAAGGCGAGGCCAAAGAGGGAGTCGGCGCCGGGGCGGCAATCGCCTACGGCTACATGCACGGCCTGACCCGTCCCCAGATCACCGCTCGGGTCGAAGCCATCATGCAGGGCGGAGCATAAGTCATGAAAGCACTCTTTATCGGGGGAATCAAAAGCGGCAAGTCCCGCCAGGCGGAGGCATTCGCTCTCGGTCTTGCCGAACGCCCCTGCTATCTTGCAACGACGGAGTGCTTTGACGACGAGATGTCTGAGCGCATCGCCCGCCATAAGACGCAGCGAAGCGACCGTTTCGAGACGCTCGAAGCGCCGCTTGACCTTGTTAGTTCCATCCAAACACAGCAGCGCCCCGTCCTCGTCGAATGCACGACGATGTGGCTGAACAATATGCTCTTCCACGGCCGCAGCGAAGAGCAGATTCTTGAGCACATCGACGTCCTGCTTGCCCTGCCAAACGACATCGTCTTCGTTCACAACGACGTCGGCAGCGGCATCATCCCCGACAACGCCCTCGCGCGCCGCTTTGCCGATCTCTCCGGCGTCGTCGCGCAGCGCATCGCAGCCGAATGCGACGAGGTCTACCACTGCATCGCGGGCCTCGCGACGAGGATCAAGTAGATGCGTCCCGTTTTCAGCGGCTTCGCCCTTGCCGTCTCGATGCTGACGACCCTCCCTTTTTTCCGGGTCCACGACTTTTTCAAAGGGATCAACGGATACGCGGTGATGTTCTACCCCCTCGTCGGCGCGCTGCTCGGCGCGCTGCTTTGGGGCGTATACCTTCTCCTGCTGCCCGCTTTCCCCGAGACGCACCTGAAGCTCCTGCTTTTATTTCTGTGGGTCATGCTGACCGGCGCGTTGCACCTCGACGGCTTCGCCGACACCGTCGACGGTCTTTTCGTGCCGAAAGAAAAAGCCGAAGCGGTGATGAAGGATCCGCACGTCGGCGGGATGGGGATGATCTTCACCGCCGCCTTTTTGCTGCTCAAGGCCTCGGCGCTTTGGCACCTCGAAGCCCTCTGGGCGCTGCCCGCCGTGCTGATGCTCGCACGCTACAACGCTGTACTGGCCATCTACTTTTATCCCTACATCCGCGAAAGCGGCATGGGGAGCCTCGCCAAGGCCGAGTTCACCCGGGGCCGGCTCGCGGGCGCAACGCTGACGGTGGCATCCCTGCTGCTCTTCGTGCCGCAGGGATGGGCGCTGCTTGCCGCCGCCGGCATCGTGCTGCTGATCACCGGTGCCTTTTTCACGCGGCGGCTCGGCGGGTTCAGCGGCGACGTCTACGGGTTTCTGGTCGAAGTGACGGAAGTCGCGCTGCTGAACCTCCTGCTGATCGGAGCGGCGTCATGATCCTCACCCTGGTCCGCCACGGCGAAGTCGACCCCGCCGCGCTCGGCCGCTACAACGGCCACAACGGTATCGGCCTCTCCGAAAAAGGGCACGCCCAGGCCGAAGCGCTGGCACGCCGCTTCGCGGATGCGCGCTTCGACGCCGTCTACTGCTCGGACCTGCGCCGCGCCGCCGAGAGCCTCGTCCCCCTGCTGCGTAATTCCGGTACGCTTCCCGTCCCGGTCTACACCTCCGCCCTGCGGGAGAAATCGTGGGGGCGGCACGAGGGAAAATCCTTCGACGAAATCGTGAGCGAAGAGGGAATACGGTACGAAAACTTCCTTCAGTGGATCGACGCCCTGGACGGCGAGCCCTACCCCGACTACATCGCACGCATCCGCCGCTTTTTCCTCGAAACGCTTCCCGCGCAGCCATATGAACAGGTGTTCATCATGACCCATGCCGGGGTCATCCGCGTGCTGATGCACCTGCTGCAGGGCATTTCGCTGCAGGAAGCTTTTTCCGTTTCCTTCCCCTGCGGCGCCTACACGACGCTTGACCTCAATACCCGGCAATTCGGAGAAATCGTATGCGCGGCGTGATCCTCTGGCTCTGCCTTGTTCTCGCCGCATTCGCCCAGGAGCGGATCGTCACCCTCTCCCCCTCGCTCAGTGAGATCGTCTTCGGGCTCGGACACGGGCAGGAGCTCGTCGGCGTGAGCAGTTTTGCCGCCTGGCCGGAAGCGGTGAAAGCCATCGAGAAGATCGGCGGCTACTTCGCGCCGGACCTGGAGAAAATTCTCTCTCTGCGCCCCACCCTTGTCATCGGGCAGGAGCACCACGCCGCACTGCTGGCCAAACTGCGCGCCCTCGGCCTGCACACACTGCAGGTGAAACTTAACCACATCGAAGGGATCGAGCAGGGCATCAAGAGCATTGCCGATTCCATCCATGCGGACAACGCCGGCGAACTGATCGGAGCCATCGAACAGGCGCGCAGAGAGGCCCCGAAGCTGCAGCATCCCCGTTCCGTGCTGATCGTCTTCGGGCTCACCTACGACCTGCGCGACCGCATTTTCGCCGCCGGGCACAACCTCTACTTCGAACAGATCATCGAGACCTGCGGGGCGACCAACGCCTACACCGCCGACGACACCGGCCAGCCCGTGCTCAGCTACGAGGGGCTGATCGCCCTCGACCCCGACATCATTATCCTCCTGCACTCCGAGCAGACCGACGCCCCGGCGGACCCGGAGCAGCTCAAACGCAGCTGGTACGCCCTCCCCGTCAAGGCGGCGGAACACGGCCGCATCTACATCGCCGACGCGGGCCTGATCGCCATCCCGAGCCACCGCGTGGCCGAAAGCATCAAAACCCTCTGCGAGCTGATCACCCGTGATTGAAATCAAAAACATGAGCTGCGGCTACGGGGAACAGCCGATCGTACGCGGCATCACGCTCGCGGTCCGGGGACACCTGAGCATCCTCGGTGCCAACGGGGCGGGCAAAAGCACCCTGGCCAAGGCCCTGTGCGGGCTGCTCTCCTACGAGGGGCGTCTGACGCTCGACGGGCGGGACGCCGCCGCGCTGACCTCCCGCGAACTCGCCCGGCACATCGCCTACATCCCCCCGAAGCTGGAGAGTTTCGACGCCTACATGGATGTCGAGACCTTCGTGCTGCTGGGGCGCTACGTGCACAAGAACCCCTACAAGGATTACAGCCGCGACGACCGAACGCGGCGCGATACCGTTTTGCGGCAGCTGGGGCTGGAAGAACTGCGCCGCCACCGCGTCGCAGAACTGAGCTCGGGGCAGCAGCAGCTGGTGCTGATCGCCCAGGCCCTGGTCCAGGAGAGCGGCATCATCGTGTTCGACGAGCCCACGGCCAACCTCGACCCCCGAAACTCCCTGGAACTTGGGCGCACCCTGGCCGCACTGCGTGAACACCGCCAGACCGTGCTGATCACCCACGATCTCAACCTCGCACGGTCGCAGGACGGCAGCATCCTTTTTCTGTCAAAAGGCGAAGGAAAGCTCTATACGCAAAGCGACGCCTTTTTCACGCCTAAGAACCTCGAGTCCTGTTACGGCACCCCGTTCACGGAGCACGCTTTGGGAGCGGCCTATGGCTAAAGCGCTCCTCTATGCCCTTTTGCTGGCGATCCTGGCCGTTTCGCCCTTTATCGGCACCGTCTCCCTCGATCCCGCCGAACTGCTGAACCCCGATGCGCTCAGCCACCGCGTCTTTTTCGACCTGCGGCTGCCGCGCATCGGGCTCGCCTTCTTCGCCGGCGCTTCCCTCGCGCTTTCGGGCCTGCTGTTTCAGAACATCTTCCGCAACGTCCTGATGACCCCCTACACCCTCGGCGTCTCGGGCGGGGCGGTGCTCGGAGCGGGGATCGCCATCAAGCTCGGGCTCGGCACCCTTCTCTTTGGCATCGCCGCCGTAAGCCTTTTCGGCTTTCTCGGGGCCGTACTGACGGTGATGCTGCTCGTTTGGCTGTCACGCTACCTGCGGCACGGGGCGCAGGTGTCGCTCCTGCTGCTGGGGATCGCCCTCTCCTTTTTCTACACCTCGGCGCTGATGCTCCTCTATTTTATCAGCGACTTCGTGGAGACGGCGACGATCATGCGCTTCACGATGGGCTCGCTCTCCACCATCGGCTACCGCTGGCTGCTTCCCGTCGCCGTGACCGCACTGCTGCTGCTGGGCTTTGTCTGGCTGCGACGGTTCGAGCTGCAGCTGCTCGGCGTCAGCGACATCAACGCGCAGCTCAAAGGGGTCGATACGAGGCGGCTCGGCATCCAGCTGCTGCTGGCCGCCTCGCTCGCGGTGGGCACGCTGGTAAGCGTCACTGGCCCCATCGGCTTCGTCGGCCTCATCGTCCCGCATATCGTCCGGCTGGTCTACCGCCGAAGCGTCGAGCGGCTCCTCCTGCCGACCTTCGTGCTCGGCGGCCTCTTCCTCGTCGCCGCCGACGCCCTGGGCCGCCTGATCGGCGGGGGAAGCGAGATCCCGATCAGCATCATCACAGCCCTCGTCGGCGGGCCGTTCTTTATCTACCTCATCCTCAAAAGCGGGAAATAATGCACAGCCTCAGTCTCTTCGGAACCGGTTCGGATGCAGGGAAGTCGACGATGACGATGGCGCTGTGCCGGCTCCTGCATGAAGCGAGATACCGCGTCGCGCCCTTCAAGGCCCAGAACGTCTCGAACAACGCCCGCATCGGCTTGGACGGCTGCGAGATCGCCCAGGCCCAGTCCTTCGCCGCCGAGGCCTGCGGCTGTCCGCAAACCTACCACCTCAACCCGATCCTGCTCAAATCCGGAGCCGAGGGGAAGGCCTCGATGATCCTCAACGGCAAAAGCGCCGAGGAGATCGGCATCGCGGAGTACTACGCAACCCTGGAAGCGAAAAAGCCCCTTGTCGACGAAGCGTTTGAGTACCTGCAGGCGCGGTTCGACATCGTCGTCGCCGAGGGGGCCGGCTCGCCTGTCGAGCTAAACCTGATGGAGAAGGATCTTTCCAACCTCTACGTCGCCGAACGCTTCGACACGAAGATCGTCCTCGTCGCCGACATCGAACGCGGCGGCGTCTTCGCCTCCGTCTGGGGCGTCTACAACCTGCTTCCGGAGCACCTGAGAGCCAACGTCATCGGCGTCATCGTCAACAAGTTCCGCGGCGACCTCGCCTTTTTCGACGACGGGGTGACGATCATCGAGGAGCGTTTCGGCCTCAAGGTGCTCGGCGTCGTCCCCTACCTGCCGCTGAACCTCGGCTTCGAGGACATCCAGTCGTTGGAACAGTACCGCCAAAACGGTGACAAC
>JARROU010000048.1:0-7064 GCA_037383585.1 Campylobacterales bacterium
GGCGGCGACATGCTTGACTGTACCTCGTGCGGCGAGTGTGCGGCGGTCTGTCCGGTCGGCGCGCTCGTCGATACGGATTTCGTCTACACGACCAACGCCTGGGAACAGCGCAAGATCCCGGCGACGTGTTCGCACTGTTCGGCAGGCTGCCAGCTCAACTACGAAGTGAAGCACACCTCCGTCGACAGCAACGAGGAGAAGATCTACCGTACGAGCAACGAATGGAACTACGTTTCGCTCTGCGGCGCGGGGCGCTACGGGTATGACTTCGAAAACCGCGGCGTCGAAAAAGACGAAACGGCCTTTAATGCGGCCATCGCTGCGTTCGAAAAGGCGGACACGATCCGCTTTACGAGCACGATCAGCAACGAAGAGGCGCTGATTCTGCAGAAGCTGAAGGAAAAACGCGGGTACCGTCTGATCAACGAGGAAGCGCGCACCTTCAAAGCATTCCTCGACGATTACGCCGAAGTCAGCGGCCAGCAGCTTTACGGCGGCGATCTGAAACACGCGCATGACGCGAATTTCGTCGTCTCTGTCGGAACGGCACTCAAGTCGGACAACCCGAACGCGCGCTACGCCTTCAACAACGCCATCAAGATGAACAAGGGGGCGGGGCTCTATTTCCATCCGCTCAAAGACCCGGTCATCGAGGGCATCGGAAAGGGCGTCTTCCCGGCGTACCACAAGCCGCTGCGCGAAGAGGCGGTCCTCTACCTGATGCTCGATCTCTTCGGCGACAAAGAGAAACTGCCGTCCGATATCACGGAGTATCTCGGCGCGTTCCATTCGCTCAAGACGGTGACCGTCGAAGAGACGATCAAGGAAAAAGTCGTCGAAAAAGTGACGGTCAAGAAGGTCAACGAAGAGACGGGCGAAGAGGAAGAAGTCGAGGAAGAGAAGACCAAGATGGTGCCGAAGAAGGTTTCCAAAGAGGTCGAGGTCGACGAGAACCGCCTGCTGGAGCTGCTCGACATCGATGCGGACAAGTGGACGGCCTTCATGGACAAGAACCTGAAGAAAAAAGACACTTTCGCGCTGATCGCGGGTCCGGACCTCTACACGCATCCGAATTCGAAGAACCTGGCGCGGCTGCTTGCACTGGTCGAGACGTATACGGACTTCGAAGTGACGATGATCCCGCCGCTCTCCAACACGCTGGGCGTGGCACTCATCTGCGACCTGGATGGTGAAGCAGGTGACTACAGCATCGGCTACAACACGCAAGGCGACTTTACCCTGAGCGGCCTCGGCGACGGCGACCTCGACATGCCGGCGATGAACCAGCAGGAGGGGACGCTGACGTCGATCGAGAAACGCGTCAACCCGACCAATGCGGCACTGCCGTACGGCGGGTACGTGCTCAACGACATTGCAAATGCGCTGGGCCTGTCGGCACGCTACACGATCGACTACACTGCGCAGCTGCCGACCGAAGCCGGCTTCGAGGCGGCCGAGTTCGACAGCCTGCCGAACCGCTTCGAGAACGACGGGACGGAAGTCCGCGGGTACGCGCTGCGTAATACGGCTGTAAAAGCCGAAGACGAAGCGGTCGAGAAGATTGACGAATCGCTCACACTTGAGGGCGAAAACATCATCTATGCGGCCAATCCGATCCGTCAGTTCACGGCGTTCACGAAGAAACCGCATCAGCTCAACGAACGTGCGGGGATCTACCTTTCGCCGTCGGAAATGGAAGCGGCCGGCTTCGCCGAAGGCGACTGGGTACGCGTCCGGTCGAACACGGGCGAAAAGAGCCTGCAGGTCATCGAAGACAACAAAATCGACGGCAGTGTCATGTGCGTCGCGACCTTCGATCCTAACATCAAAACAGAGGATCTGTTCGGAGCGTACCGCTTCGCTGCAGCATCCATTCATAAGGAGGGGTAAATGGATACGGCATTCATTATCGAAACGATCCTCAAGATCGTCGTGGTACTGACCGTCTTTTCGGCGCTTGCCGGCTTCGGAACCTATTTCGAACGTAAAGTACTCGCATTCATGCAGCGCCGTCTGGGGCCGATGCACGTCGGTCCGTACGGCCTGCTGCAGATCGCGGCGGACGGGATCAAGCTGTTCACGAAAGAGGACATCGTTCCGGCGGGCGTCGTCGGACCGATCTTCAAGATCGCACCGGTCATCACGGCGGCAACGGCATTTATGGCAGCGGCGGCGATTCCGTTCCTGCCGGAATTCACCATCTTCGGCTATACGGTCCATCCGATCATCGCCGACGTCAATATCGGGATTCTCTATATTCTCGGCGTGATGGCGATCGGCCTTTACGGCCCGCTGCTCGGCGGGATGGCTTCAAACAACAAGTGGTCGCTCATTTCCGCGGCCCGCGGCGCGGCGATTTTCATCTCCTATGAAGTCGTCACGGGACTGTCGCTGCTGGTGCCGCTGATGATCATCGGCTCGCTGTCGCTGATCGATTTCAACACGTACCAGGCGGAGAACGGCTGGATGGCGTTTGCGCACCCGATGGGCTTTATTTCGTTCATCCTCTTCTGGATTGCGGCCTTTGCCGAGACGGGGCGTACGCCGTTCCACCTCGTGGCCAACGATCACGAGATCATCGACGGGTTCGGTACGGAGTACTCCGGGATGCGCTGGGGCCTCTTCTTTATCGGCGAGTATGCGAACATGTTCTTCATCTCGTTCGTTATGGCGATCGTCTTCCTGGGCGGTTACGGCGACGGGACGGTGATGGGAGCGCTGGCATTGCTGCTTAAAGTCGCGTTCTTCTTCTTCTTCTTCCTCTGGACGCGTGCGGCCTGGCCGGACGTCCGTCCGGACCAACTGATGTGGCTGTGCTGGAAAGTACTGATGCCGCTCGCGGTTATCAATGTCGTCGTTACCGGCATTGTGATGATGTTTTAAGGGGTCATGATGAGTCTGGAACAATTTACTGACAGAAACGTAGGGCAGCAGCACTACTTCCAAGTTGAGATCGAGGACTACCCTGAGACAGGGTGGGACCGTTTCAAGCAGGTGGTCAAACGCGGGCTCAGCGGCGAACTCTTCGTCGGTCTGTGGGTCGTCATGCGCGAAATGATCAAGTTCGATATCCATACGGTGCAGTATCCGAAAGAGAAGCTGCCGATCGGGCCGCGCTACCGTGCGGTGCACGAAATGCAGCGTCTGTTCGAGTCGGGCACCGAGCGCTGCATCGGCTGCGGGTTGTGCGAAAAGATCTGTATCTCGGACTGTATCCGTATGGATACGCGCATCGACGAGAACAGCCGCAAGCAGGTGACCGAATATACGATCAACCTCGGCCGCTGTATCTTCTGCGGCTACTGCGCCGAGGTGTGCCCGGAGCTGGCGATCGTCCACGGTCCGCGCTACGAGAACACGTCCGAGCAGCGTGAGCACTTCATCCTGTTCGAAGACATGCTGACGCCGATCGACATGGCGATCAAAGGGGAGCAGAAAGAGTATCCGGGATTCGGTGCCGTGACCCCGCATGAAGACGAGCGCGTCAAGAAGACGCCGCTGGCGTATTAAGGAGCCTGTATGGAAACCATTGCATTTTATCTTTTTGCGGTTCTGACCATCGCGATGTTCACCTACACCGTTATGAGCGATCAGGCGCTGTACGCACTGAGCTCGATGGCGGCAGGGATGATCATGATCTCGGCATTCTTCTTCCTGCTGAACGCCGATTTCCTGGGTGTCGTTCAGATCATCGTTTATACCGGTGCCGTCATGGCGCTGTATGCCTTCGGTATGATGTTCTTCGATACGACACGCGCGGTCAAAGAACACAACACGTCCAAAATCGTCGTTCTGACGCTGAGCGTCCTCTCGGCGGTGATGGTGATCGCGATCTTCACGATGCCGATCATTGCCGACAATATCACGGCCGCCTTCCCGGAACCGGCGGGCGTCGATAATCCCAAAGCGGTCGGGATCGTGCTCTTTACGAAGTACCTCGTGCCGTTTGAAGTGGCGGCCGTTATGCTGCTCGTTGCCATGATCGGGGGGATCGTCATGGCCGGCAAGAAGATGGACAAATCGCTGACGAAGATGAAAGAAGAGGAGATCACGATGATGCGCCAAGAAGAGATCCAGCAGAAGGTGACATTATGATGGAAATCGGTCTGACACACTATCTGGTGCTCGCGACGATCCTGTTCGCGATCGGCCTGGTCGGCGTTATGCGCCGTAAAAACCTGTTGATGCTTTTCATGGCCTCTGAGATCCTGCTCAACGCCGTGAACGTGGCCTTCGCCGCGATCGGGCATTACTACGGCGACCTGACGGGGCAAATGTTCGCGTTCTTCGTGATTGCGATTGCGGCCTCCGAAGTCGCCGTGGGACTGGGCCTGTTGATCATCTGGTTCAAACGTACCGGCACGATCGACCTTGATACTATGACATCGATGCGAGGGTAAGTGAAAATGGAAATGTATTTGTATATCGCACTGTTCGCACCGTTTGCGGGATCGCTTTTCGCGGCGCTGTTCGGTGCATCACCGAAAACACTCTGGACGGGTGTCGTCACCTCTGCGCTGCTGTTTGCATCGTTTGTTTCGAGCGTGACGCTGTTTGTTTATCTGCTCCAGGGCGGCGAGCCGGTTCATACCGAGCTGATGACCTGGATGGCGACGGGGAACCTTTACATCCCGTTCGGTTTCGTCGTTGACCAGGTGAGCGCGACGATGATGATCGTCGTCACGACGGTTTCGACGGTCGTTCACGTCTACGCGATCGGCTATATGGATCACGACAAGGCGTTCAACCGTTTCTTTGCATGGCTTTCCGCGTTCGTCTTCTCGATGATGATCCTCGTCATGAGCGACAACTTCGCGGGCATGTTCATTGGTTGGGAAGGCGTCGGCCTCTGTTCGTGGGCGCTGATCGGCTTCTGGTACCACAAAGAATCCGCGACCTGGGCGGCGAACGAAGCGTTCATCATGAACCGGATCGCCGACCTCGGCATGCTGATCGGTATTTTCCTGGTCTACTGGAATACGGGCAGCCTTCAATATGACGTCGTGTTCGCGGCGGTTCCAAGCCTCGACACTTCCATCCTGACACTGATGGGCGTGTTCCTCTTCATCGGTGCAATGGGGAAATCGGCCCAGTTCCCGCTGCATACGTGGCTGGCCGATGCGATGGAAGGTCCAACGCCGGTTTCCGCGCTGATCCACGCCGCGACAATGGTTACGGCGGGGGTCTATCTCGTGATCCGTGCGAACCCGCTTTACAGCCTGATCCCGGAAGTCGGATACTTTATCGCGGGCCTCGGCGCGTTCGTGGCGATGTTCGCCGCGACGATGGCGCTGGTCAACCGCGACATCAAACGCATCATCGCCTATTCGACGCTGTCGCAGCTGGGCTACATGTTCGTTGCCGCCGGTCTGGGCGCGTACTGGGTCGCGCTGTTCCACCTGATGGCGCACGCGTTCTTCAAGGCGCTGCTCTTCCTCGGTGCCGGTAACGTCATGCACGCGATGAGCGACGAGCTCGATCCGTTCAAGATGGGCGGCCTGTACAAGGTGATGAAATGGACAGCGATCCTGATGATCCTCGCCTCCGTCGCTCTGGCGGGCATCTGGCCGCTGGCGGGCTTCTTCTCGAAAGACAAGATCCTTGAAGTCGCCTTCAGCAGCCACCATTACGTGATCTGGGGCGTGCTCTGGGTGACGGCGGGTCTGACGGCATTCTATTCGTTCCGTCTGATCATGTTGACGTTCTTCTCCGGCGAAGAGCGCTACAAAGAACACGGATTCCATCCGCATGAAGCGTACAAGTTTATGCTGTGGGCGATGGCACCGCTGGCGGTTCTGGCCGTCATCGCGGGCTGGTTTGAGCATGAATTCGTCCATTTCGTCACGGAGCTGCTCCCGACGTTTACGTTCCATACGCATGATGTCGAGATGATGCTGATCGCCGTTACGTCTCTGATGGCCGTCGGCGGTATCGTCACGGCAGTGCTGATGTACAAAAACGGTCTGCTCAATCCGAAACTGCAGCAGACGGCGATCTACAAGCTGCTGTACAACCAGTACTACATTCCGAAGTTCTACGACGAGTTCCTTTCCAAGCCGTACGCGGAGCTCTCGAGAATCTTCTGGAAGCAGATCGATCTCAAAGTGGTGGATGCGACCGTCGACTTTATCGCGACGACCATCTACAAAACGGGTGAGGGCACTCACACAATGCAAAACGGTAACCTCTCGTCCATGCTGCGCTGGATGGTGATCGGGGTCGTCGTACTGCTCATCGCAGCCGTGGCATTTGCCTTCGGTTTACAAGTTGCAGGTTAAGGAACGCTGATGTTTGATCATATTTTATCGATTCTGATTTTCTTCCCGGCGCTGGCCGCTATGATGGGCTTTGTCGTGTCCAAAGAGAGCATCCGCGCCTACGGGATTACGGTGAGCGCCATCGAGTTCGTCCTCGCGCTGGTCTTGTGGTATGCCTACGACCCGTCGGTCAGCGGCATGCAGTTCATGGAGCAGTTCGCACTGGTCCCGGCTTTCGGTGTCAACTACCTGTTGGGCGTCGACGGCATCTCCCTCTTTATCATTATCCTGGCGGCGTTCTTTACGCTGATCGGGATTGCGTCACTGACGGAAACCCGCCGCGTCAAGGACATGATCATCACCCTGCTGTTCCTGCAGATGACGATGGTCGGTGTCTTTGCGGCGCTGGATGCGATCGTCTTCTATGTCTTCTGGGAACTATCCCTGGTCCCGATGCTCTATATCATCGGTGCCTGGGGCGGTCCGCTGCGGATCTACGCGTCGATCAAGTTCTTCCTCTATACCTTCACCGGTTCATTGGTGATGCTCGTCGGGATGCTCTTCATGGCGTATTTCTACTTCCAGGCGACGGGGCAGTGGAGCTTCTCCATCCTCGAGTGGTACCGCCTGGTGCTGCCGCAGGATCTGCAGCTGTGGCTTTTCGCGGCGTTCTTCCTGGGCTTCGCGATCAAAGTGCCGATGTTCCCGTTCCATACCTGGCTGCCGTACGCCCACGGGCAGGCACCGACCATCGGTTCGGTCATCCTGGCGGCGATCCTGCTGAAAATGGGGACATACGCCTTTGTC
>JARROU010000049.1:0-21550 GCA_037383585.1 Campylobacterales bacterium
CCCCGCTGCGTGACCTCCTGACCGAAGCCGCCGCGAAACGCGCGGCGGAACTGACGCAGCTGGGGGAACACTATACGCCGGTGGGCCGGATGCTCGACGAGCGCAGTTTCGTCAACGCGATCGTGGGGCTGATGGCGACGGGCGGTTCGACGAACCATACCCTGCACCTCATCGCCATGGCGAAGGCGGCGGGCATCACGCTGACGTGGGATGATTTCGACGCGCTCTCAGAAGTGACCCCGCTGATGTGCAAGATGTACCCCAACGGCCAGGCGGACGTCAACCATTTCCGCGAGGCCGGCGGCATGGGTCTGGTCATACGGGAGCTGCTCGATGCCGGGCTGCTGCACGAGGACGTTCACACGGTGATGGGGCAGGGGCTGCGCCGTTACACGGAGCGCCCGGCGATGGAAAACGGGAAACTCGTGTTCCGCCCCGCGCCGCAGAGGACGCTCAACCCCGACGTGATTTCCCCGGTCGAGACGCCGTTCAAGCACGAAGGGGGCCTGGCGCTGCTGGAGGGCAACCTTGGCCGCAGCGTTATCAAGGTCTCGGCGCTGAAACCCGAACAGATGCGCATTGAGGGCGAGGCGAGGGTGTTCGAATCGCAGGAGGCGCTGCAGAAGGCGTTCAAGGCCGGCGAATTGGAGCACGACTTCATCGCCGTTGTGCGCTTCCAGGGTCCCGGCGCCAACGGGATGCCGGAGCTGCACGGCCTGATGCCGCCGTTGGGCGCGCTGCAGGACAAGGGATACAAGGTTGCGATTGTCACCGACGGAAGGATGTCCGGCGCGTCGGGCAAGGTGCCTTCGGCGATCCATGTGACGCCCGAAGCCTCCCACGGCGGCCTCCTCGCCAAGGTCCGAGACGGCGACCGCATCGTGCTGGACGTGCATGAGAAGCGGCTGGAGCTGCTGGTGGACAAGGCGGAACTGGCCCGGCGCGAAGCGGCCGCCCCCGACCTGGAACACAACCGCCACGGCATCGGGCGCGAGCTTTTTGCATTGATGCGCGGCAACGTCGGCAGCGCCGAACACGGCGCGACGATCTTCGACGCCATAGGGGAGGAGCGCGCATGAAAACGCCGGAACTGTTCAACGTCTCGCCGGTCGTACCGGTCGTCGTACTGGAAAACGAAAACGACGCCGTGCCGCTGGCCGAAGCGCTGCTGGAGGGGGGTGTTGGCATTATGGAGATCACCCTGCGCAGCGACGCGGCATTGGCCTCCATCGAGGCGATCGCGAAGGCGGTGCCGGAAATGCAGGTCGGCGCGGGCACCGTGCTGGGCATCGACGACCTGTTACGCGTCCGCGACGCGGGCGGGCAGTTCAGCTTCAGCCCCGGCATCAGCCCCGAACTGCTGGAGGCGAGCGCGGAGAAGTGCATCACGTTCATCCCCGGGGTCGCAACGGCCAGCGAAGTGATGGCGGCGATCAACGCCGGCATCACAGGCTGCAAGCTCTTCCCCGCCACCGCCGTCGGCGGCATCGACCTGCTCAAGGGCTTCGCGGGTCCGTTCCCGGAGATGCGCTTCTGCCCGACGGGCGGCATCCACCCGGGCAATATGAACGGCTTTCTCGCCCTGCCCAACGTCGACTGCATCGGCGGCAGTTGGATTGTGCCGAAAACGGCGGTCCGTGCCGGGGAGTTTGTGAAAGTGACGGAGCTCTGCCGGGAGGCATTGCTCAAAGCAGGGCGTTAATGTCTAAAATGACCAATCAAAAATCCGCAGACATCTTTTTGATTGGTCTCCTTCTCGCAGGGAACCCTTCCAATATTTAAATCTTGATTGATAAGCAGAAATAATTAATTGAATCACGCTTCATAATTTAACGGCAATGATGCCGAAATTGCGAGTAAAAATGACTAAATATGAGTCAGATTTCAGGAATCATATATAAAAATATTTTGTAATATATGTGTTGTTGAATCGTATTCGTTCTGTAACCGCGGCACGATAGTATTTACAAAAAAACAAGGAGAGTGCTTTGTTTGTATCATTTAAAGAAATGGAAAACCTATTTGGACCGGAGCTTGCCACGCGTTTGTGCGGGTGGATTCAGAATAAGACGCCGATCACCTGCATCGAGGAACGTGAGCAAGACAACGCCATGGGATTTGATATCGACGAGGCGATCGAATTCTCCAAGATCAGGATGTTTGACGATCCCGTCAAGCGGGAGTTTTTTCCGCTTTTCGTCAAGCTCAAACGACAGGCGGTGAGCGTTCCCGCCTAAAAAAGCGGTTGTGTTTCCTGTGCTGTCAACCTGAGGGAGCCGACCGTCCCGCGGTACGTTATCATTCGCTTTATGAATGACATTCAGGCAAGGGTCGCGGCCCTGATTATCGGTCCCGAAGCGAAAGCGCCGCTGCACGAGGTTCCGTCCGTGCGGGCCGAAGCGGGCCGGGGACTGGCCGGCGACCGATACCATGAAGGATGCGGCAGTTTCAATGCACCGCAGTTCGACCCGAACGTGCGTGAGGTGACGCTGATCGCATCCGAGGCGATCGCCGAGTGCAACCGAAGGCTAAGAACGACACTGGAACCCGCGGATTTCCGGCGCAATATCGTCACCGAAGGCATCGACCTCTCTTTGCTGAAGCACCGGCGGTTCCGGATCGGGGAGACGGTGCTGCGTTTTGTGCGGACCGCGCCGCCGTGCCGCTACCTTTCGCGCACGCTCGGCGAGGACATGATGACGGGCCTCAAAGGGATCGGCGGTATCCGAGCGGTGATCGAAGAAGGCGGTGAAATCAGAGTCGGGGATACGATCGATGTCCTACCGTGAAAAACTCAAGTCTTTCCCAGACGGGGCACGGGAGGTTTTTTACAACGACAGGCGCTATTTGATGCGCAAAGAGACGCATCTGGGCGGGAAGCTCATCAAGCTCTACGCGGAAGAGTTGGGCGGTAACGACTTTGTCAGCCTGAACTACTACGAGACGGACGCGGCACCGCTGTTAAAACCGTGCGAGATGCCCGAGCAGAAGGTGATCGCGTTTATCGAAGGGGTCAGGCTGTAAGCAGGATCGGATACGCCTCGGTTTCAAAGGACTTCAGCGCCTCGAACGCTTCCAGCAAGCGGCGGTATTCACTGCGTTCATCTTCGCTTCCCTCCGACGCCAGGTAGGCCAGCAGCGCATCTTCAAACCGGTGTTCCAGACGAATGAGCGTCTCTTTCATGGGAATGCCTTTGTTTTTGAATCATCTTTGAAACGATAATAAAACGCTGTTACAGGGGCGTGACCCCGGGGTTACGGGAAGGTTTCACTCTTCGAACGCCAGCGATTGCGCCAGGCGCATCGCCGCGACCACGGCCCCTTCCAGGTAACCGCCTTCGCTTCGGGAGGTTTCCGTGCCGCAAAAATGCACGCGGCTTGACCAGGGAATATCCATGCCGTAACGGGGATGGTCGCGCAGGGGTTCTCGGTCGGCTGGGGTGGACGTGTAGGGATCGGTACGCCAGTTGTGGTAGCGGAAGATCTCGTAGTTGTACGCTTCGGGGCCGAAGAGCCGCGCGAGCTGTTCGACGACCTTGTCGGGTTGGGCGTCGTCGGCGGAAGCAGCATGGTAAAAGCCGAAGAGTGCCCCTTTGGTCTGCGTGGAGGCGTCGTGCACTTCCGAGAGCGGCCCCAGGTGGCTGCTGGCGAAGCCGCTGAGCCCCTTGTCCCGCCAGAACGGTTCGGCGTAGCTAACGATGCATTTGGCCGAAAAGCCCATCCAGGTCGGTACGGCCAGCATCCGGGCCCTGACGGCACTGCTCAGCGGCGGTTCGAAACGGAGGGTATCGGCGCTGAGCCTCGGCGGAAGCGTTACGATGCAGCGCGCGGCGGACAAATGCCTGGGGCCTGAATACAGGGTGACGCCTTCTCCGTCGGAGACGATGCTGTCCACGGGGGTCTCCAGGTGCAGTTCGGCCGTTTCGAGCCGCTGCCGCAATGCGTCGGTCAGCGCCGCTGCCCCGCCTTCGAGGCGGTAGGAGGGGGCGTTTTGCGGCGTGCAGAAATACTGCACGCCGTCCGGAGCGTCATAGGCGAACGCGCCGCGGTCATAATGCCGGAACCGTTTCAGGCCGAGGGCGTCGACCAGGTTCAGGATGTAGTGCTGGTGGGGCCAGACCCAGGTGGGGCCCAGGTCGAACCGTTCGCCGCCCTGTTCAATGGTGAGGATCCGCCCCCCGATCCGCGGACGCGCTTCGAGAAGGGTGATATCGTAACGCGACTGCAGCAGGTAGGCCAGCAGCAGACCGTTAAGCCCGGCGCCGACAATAATGAGCTTCGGTTTCATTCAGGGCACCTCCAAAAAACGGTTTGCAACTCTCACTCTACGTCAAAAAGATTCTGCTGCTATTGTATTTCGTCTGGTGACAGGTCAAGCTTACGCTTTGGCAATTCGGAAAAACGGTCTGTTGCCTTTAAGTCGGATGCCCCTATACTTGTGGAAACCAAAAGAAGGAAGCCACGATGCAGCAGCTCGACATGAGTTCCCCGGAATTTCAGGCCGAACTTGAAAAGACGAAAAAGTTTACCGACAAGTGTAATGCCCAGTTCGGATGGGTCTATAACCCGAACGAGGACGTGAACGAGGGTGTTCTGATGGGGCTGGCCCGACACAAGATGCTTTACGGCAAACGCTTCTGCCCCTGCTTCATGGTCGTCGAAGACGAAAACGGCAAACACAAAAGTGCCGACGACCGTATCTGTCCGTGCAAACCGGCGATCGAAAAAGAGATCCCCGAAGAGGGCAAATGCCACTGCGGCATCTTCTGCACACCGGAATACGCTTCTTCAAACGATTGCGCAGATTCACCTGCTGATGATCCTGCCGACCGGCGGCGGGAAATCGCTTTCGTACCAGCTGCCGACGCTGCTGATGGAGGGGACGACCGTCGTCATCTCCCCGCTGCTCGCCCTTATGCACGACCAGGTTCAGAGTCTCAAGGCACAGGGGATGCGTGCGGAAATGCTCTCAAGCATGCAGACCCAGGAGCAGAGCAGCGATATCATCCGAAGGCTTTACGGCGGGGAGGTCGATTTTCTCTACCTCTCTCCCGAACGTCTCAATACCGACGGGATGCGCAACCTTCTTTCGAACATCCGACTGAATTACTTCGTCATCGACGAGGCGCACTGCATCAGCGAGTGGGGGCACGAATTCCGCGCCGACTATCGCGCGCTGTCGCAGCTGCGCGATTTCTTCCCGGGGATCGCCATTGCCGCGTTCACCGCGACGGCGACGGCGCACGTGCGCGAGGACATCCTGCGGCTGCTGCGCCTGGACGACGCGAAGGTACTGCAGGGCAAGATCTACCGCGACAATCTTCAGATCACCGTGCGCCACCGCATCAAGGACGGCTACGATCAGCTGCGCGATTTTCTCGACGACCACAAAGACGAAAGCGGCATTATCTACGCTTTTTCGCGCAAGAGCGTCGAGGCGATCGCACATTTTCTGCAGCAAAAGGGGTATGCGGCGGCGGCCTACCATGCCGGGATGCCGGCCGAGCAGCGCAACGCCGTGTTTCACGACTTCGTGCATGATGAGGTGAAGATCATCGTCGCGACCATCGCCTTCGGGATGGGCATCGACAAGAGCAACATCCGGTACGTCTTTCACATGAGCCTGCCCAAGACCGTC
The DNA here is from genome assembly GCA_037383585.1 of Campylobacterales bacterium. Lineage (GTDB taxonomy): Bacteria > Campylobacterota > Campylobacteria > Campylobacterales > Sulfurimonadaceae > Thiomicrolovo. The sequence goes on from JARROU010000049.1 coordinate 5,639, forward strand.
GAGAACTACTACCAGGAGATCGGCCGGGCCGGACGCGATGGCGACCACGCCGACGTCGTCATGCTTTTCGGGGCACAGGACGTCATCCAGCAGAAGCGCTTCGTCGAGATGAACGACGACGAGAACTACAAGGCGCACCTGCTCCAGAAACTCGGCGCCGTGCACCGCTACGCCGCCGGGGAGTCGTGCCGCCACCAGCAGCTGGCCGAATACTTCGGTGACCATATTGAACCCTGCGGCTCCCACTGCGACAACTGTCTGGAACCCGATTACGAGCGGCGCGACATCACCACCGAGGCGCAGATGCTGCTCTCATGCGTCTACCGTACGGGACAGCGTTTCGGCAAGAGCTACCTTGTCGACGTGCTGCGCGGCTCGCGCGAACAGAAGATCCTCGCCAACGGCCACGACGAACTCTCCGTCTACGGGGTCGGCGAGGCGTTGAACAAGAAGCAGTGGCTCGTCGTCATCGACCGTTTGCTTGAGCTCGGTGCCGTCGACCTCAATGTTCATCACGGCCTTTTTCTCACGCAGAAGGGATTGGGCGTGCTCAAAGGAGAGGAGGCGGTCCTGATTCGCGCCGACCGTCTCAATGTCCGGGCGAAAACCGTCAAAAAAGCCGCGCCGGAATCCTTCGATTACGATACGGAACTCTTCGAAACACTGCGGGAACTCCGATTCGAACTGGCACAGGAACACGGGGTGCCGCCTTATGTCGTGTTCGGCGACAAAACGCTCAAGGAGATGGCGGCCCGCCGGCCGCAGAGCAAAGAGCAGATGCTGGACATCAACGGCGTCGGAGAGGTGAAATTCGAGCGCTACGGCACGCCGTTTTTGCTGCTGCTTCAGGGGTGACGTTGCACTGTTTACGAAGTTCTGATATTTTATTATACTTACGCCATAGGGTCTATGGCCAAAAAAGAGAAAGAAGATATTCTGATAATGAAACGTTTAGTCATCAAAGTGGGTACGGCCGTCCTGACCGAAAACAACGAAATCGCGAAAGAACGGATGCTCAACCTCGTCTCCTTCGTTGCAGAACTGAGAAAAACCTACGACGTGATCCTGGTCAGTTCGGGGGCCGTTGCTGCAGGATACTCCGCGCTCAAACTGGACAAACGTAAGCAGATCGGCAAAAAAGCACTGGCGGCGGCGGGGCAGCCCATCTTGATGTCCGGCTACAAAAACAAGTTTGATATTTACGACATCGATACCGCCCAGATCCTGCTTACGGAGGACGATTTCGATTCCAGGAAGCGGACCCTGATGTTTCAGGAAATTTTCAACGCGCACCTGGCAAACGACATTCTCCCGATCGTCAATGAAAACGATATCACTTCCACGCCCGAACAGCTTTTCGGCGACAACGACCAGCTCTCCGCCAACGTTGCCTATGCGATCGATGCGGAAAAGCTTGTGATCCTCAGCGACATCGACGGTTACTTTGACAAAAACCCGAAAGAGCATGAAGATGCAATGCTGAGAAAAAAAGTGACGCTGCTTACCCCGGGCGAACTGCTCGATGAGGCATCACCAAACGCCTTCTTTGCCACGGGCGGCATCGTCACCAAGCTCAAGGCCGCCGACTTCCTGATGAAGCGCGGCAAAGAGATGTTCCTCTGCAACGGCTTTGACCTCAGCGCGGCACGTTCTTTTCTGCTCGACGGCATTCAGACCGAGGGCACGCTTTTTACAACGGAGTGAAGCGACGGTCCCGATAGGTCAGCCTTCCGGTTTCGGCGTCAGTAGCTTGCCGATGCGGCCATTCCCGAAACAGAGGCATGTATTTTCGGTGCAGTACAGCAGCGTATAGGCGCACACTAAACTGTCCAGAAAATCCTCTTCGCCCTTGAGTGCTTTCCCCTTCAGAGTTTCCAGTGGTTTTTTGTCGGTGTTTGGAACGGTTATAACTTCAAGATACACCTCGAACAGGTTCCCCCGATCGAAGCCGAAGCCCGCGGCCTTGAGACGCGCAAAGAGTTCAAACCCTGTATAACAGGGGAAACGCTTTTCAAACAGGACCGTGTTGACGGCGTGAACGCCGAGGCCGTAGCGGGCGAAGGTTTTGAGGAAGTCGCGTTCGTTGGGGCGGTGGCCCGTTTCATTGGGGATGATGAGCGGCGCGTCGACGCCGACGGCGCAGTGCGGGTAGCCTCCGATCACGTCCATGACGGCTTCGATCGAATCGGTGTATCGGTATTCGATGAGGCGGGCGTCCGTATCGATCACGGCAACGCCGCTTGGGTTGCCCGGGGCCCAGGCGAGGTCGATGCCGACATAGTAGGGGGCGGGGGTTATCCGCATTCCAGGATCGCTGTCATTCCCGCGGTGAACTGCGGTTTCCCGCCATGGGCCGGGTGGCGCACCTTGGTGTGGGGGATGCCCAGGCGCGAAAGCGCGTGTTCCGCGCTGTTGCCGACGGCGACGACAGTCGTGACGGAAGGGAAGAGGGCGAGCAGCGCCTTGAGAAAGGGGGCCGCCGATTCGATCTCTTTAACGGTGGGTTTTCGGTTGGAGTCGGGATGGTCCGGTTTGTGCGGATGGAAGCAGAAGGCGTTCCAGCACAGCGCCGCCGTGTCATGGCGCTGCAGCACCTCCCAGACGATCGCGGCGCTCTGTTCGCGCGTGAAAGGTTCTTTCGCAATGCGGTAGCCGCCCTTTTCGGTAAAAAGTTCTCCTCCAAGCACTCCCTCGGCGATCAGCGCCTCGGAGCTGAACGGCACGCCCGTCCGGCGGCAGCCGTTGTAGCCGGGCGCTTCGCCGACGAGCAGGAGCTTCGGCTGCAGCGCGCGCAGCTGCTGCAGATAGCACTGCAGGTTGCGGCGCTGCGTATTGGTACGCCCGGCACGGTAAAAGTTGGTGACGTTTGCGCCGGTTTCGGCGTCCTGGAGCCGTCGGCCGAAGCGCCGGATGTCAGCGTCGATCTTCACGGCTTCGCACATAGCCGATCACCTCGTCCGCGCCGCCGCGGAACAGGACGGGAATCGGGCTTTTGGAGATCTGGTAGTCGTACATGGGGTCGTAGTAGTCGCGCAGCAGCATCCGGATCCAGGAGCGGTGCGCGGCCGCATCGTCGCTGTGGCGCTGCTGGGCGAACGCGGTGGCGAAGAGGGACTTGATCTGCGTGTAGCGTTCGTTCCCGAGGCGTTTTTTGATGCGGTCGATCCCGGCGTTGGCGTCGTCGAACCACTGCTGCGCTCCCCGTTCGCCGTAGGTGTTTCGGTACTCCTCCAGCGCGTGGGTGACGTATTCGTCGAAGATGATCTCTACCCGTTCGTCCAGCGGGGCGGTCAGCAGGATCAGCCCCCCCTCCATGAAGTTGTCGTAGACGGGTTTCGGGATGTAGACCCGTCCGACGTTGTGGCTCTCGTGCTCGATGACGAGGTGCCGGTGCCCTTCCGCCTCGTGGCGGATCAGCGCGTAGGCAAGACGGTCTTCGAAGTCGATCTGCGACGGCTGCGGCGTGATCTGCCGGCCGAAGGAGGAGCCGCGGTGGTTGGCAATGCCCTCGAGGTCGACGGCGTTGTCCAGCTGACGGATCAGGATCGTTTTGCCCGTCCCGGTCCGCCCGCCGATGATGAGGGTTTCGGCCTCGGCGCTGATGCGTTCGCTCTCTTCCATCAGAAAGTTCCTAAACGCTTTGTAGCCGCCCTTCAGGCGCGGCAGGAGGATGCCGGCCTCTTCGAGCCACGCCTGCGCGATCTGCGAACGCTGGCCGCCGCGGAAGCAGTAGAGCCAGGTTTCGGGGTGGGCGCGGACATACTCGGCCCACGCCTGCACGCGTTCGTGCTTGTGAGGGCCGACCAGTTTTTTCCCCAGTGCCACGGCTTCCGCGTTGCCGGCTTCCTTGTAGCGGATGCCCACGCGCTGCCGTTCCTCGTCGGTCATCAGCGGGAGGTTCACCGCACCCGGGAACGCCCCTTTTTCGAACTCCACGGGTGCGCGGACGTCGATCAGGGGGCGGTGAGATGTGCTTTGCGCTCGACGGTTTCGCCGATGCTTTTGAGATCGAGCCCCTCGGCTTTTGCCAGGGCGAGGAAGGCGCCGACGGTCTCTTTGCGCACGGCGCAGAGCAGCCCGCCGGAGGTCTGCGCGTCGCAGAGGATGTCCTGCTGCTCCGGAGCCATTGGGCCGATCTTGTGGCCGTAGCTCTCGAAGTTGCGACGCGTACCGCCGGGGACGCATCCCATGGCAAGGTACTCCCGGACCTTCGGCAGCAGGGGTACGTCCTCGAAACGCACGACGGCGCCGATCCCGCTGCCCTCACAAAGTTCGGTGAGGTGGCCGAGCAGCCCGAAGCCGGTGACGTCCGTGACGGCGGTGACGCCTTCGAGGCCGGCGATCTTGGCGCCGATCGAGTTCAGCGTGGTCATCGCTTCCACGGCCGGATCGATGTCGCCCGGGGCGATCTTGGCCTGTTTCTGCGCCGTTGTCAGGATGCCGATGCCCAGCGGCTTGGTCAGGAAGAGTTCGCAGCCCGTTTCGGCGGTGTCGTTGCGCTTGAGGTGCTTGTTCTCGACCAGGCCCGTCACGGCCAGCCCGAAGATCGGTTCGGGGGAGTCGATGCTGTGGCCCCCGGCCAGCGGGATCCCCGCCGCCTCGCAGACGGCGCGGCCCCCTTCGATCACTTCGCGGGCGACCTCGTCGCTGAGCTTGGAGACGGGCCATCCGAAGATCGAGACGGCCATCAGCGGCCGCCCGCCCATGGCATAGATGTCGCTGATGGCGTTGGTCGCTGCGATGCGCCCGAAGGTGAAGGGATCGTCGACGATGGGCATGAAGAAGTAGGTCGTCTACAGTACGGAGGTGCCCGACCAGCAGCGCCGGATACGCGATCGTCTCACGGGTGCTCTGGAGGATGTTGTCAAGCTGCTTGGGGGAAATTTTGCAGCCGCAACCCGCCCCGTGGCTGTACTGGGTCAGTCGAATGTCGTTCATGCTTATGCCTTGTCGCTTTTTTTGAATCATAGTCCTCTTTCGATAAGAGTTTGATGATATGATTTTGCCAAAGGAATGTTTATGCCCAACGTAACCAAAATCACCGTCCCTCATTACGGGAGCCTGACGCTGAGCCATGTCGTGCTCGATTACAACGGTACCCTTGCAAAAGACGGCACGCTGCTGCCCGCTGCAAAAGCGCTGCTGACCCTGCTGTGCGAACGCTACCGCGTCCACGTCATTACTTCCGATACCTTCGGTACGGTGCAAAAGGCCCTTGAGGGGTTTGACGTGACCGTCAAGGTGCTGCAAAGCGACGACCATACGGGGGAGAAGGCCCGTTACGTCAAAACGCTTGCCGCGGAGCACTGCGCGGCGGTCGGCAACGGCAACAACGATGCAAAGATGCTTGAAACCGCTGCACTGGGCATCGCGCTGATCGGGGACGAGGGGTGCGCGACGAAGACCCTGCTCTCAAGCGACATCGTCTGCAAACAGATCGAAGAGGCGCTGGGACTGCTGCTGAACGAAAAGCGCCTCATCGCGACGCTGCGCCGATAGGAGCCGCCTACTCCTGCGGCCCCGGCATCTGCTTGACATAGAGGTCGAGTTGAGGGAAGGGGATCGGGATGCCGTTTTTATTCAGGGCGTTGTAGATCAGGATGAGGAAATCGGAGCGCAGGGCGTTGGGGCGCAGTTTGTTGCCCCAGACGACCCATACCAGCAGCTCGAAATCGACGCTGCTGCTGCCCATGGAGACCATCCAGACTTCGGGTTTCTTGTCCGGATCGTTTCGGATATAGTTCAGATCGCTCGATTCGAGCTCTTCGAGAACGGCTTTTTTGACGCGTTCGACCTCCGTGCCGTAGGCAACGCCGAAGGGGACGTGCAGCCGGCGGGTCGGATCTTCGAGCGTCCAGTTGATGACGTTGTTCTGGATAAACGACGAGTTGGGGACGACGATGTCGATGTTGTCGAAGGTCTTGATCGTCGTGGAGCGGATGCGCATGTCGGTGACGCGCCCGCGCAGCACGTCGCTGATCTCGATCATGTCGCCGATGCGAATCGTGCGTTCGAACATCAGGATGATGCCCGCGATGAAGTTGGAGACCACCGTCTGCAGCCCGAAGCCGATCCCGATGGAGAGCGCCCCGGCGATCAGGGAGATCGAGGTCATATCGATGCCGAGGCTGCCGGCGGCGACGATGAGCGCAACGATGACAATGAGGTAGTAGCCGATGTTCGACGCCAGCCGCATTGACATCTGGCTCATGTCGGGCCATCGTTTCGCCATGCGCGCGATCCAGCGTTTGTACATCATCCCGGCAAAAAAGCCGAAGACGAGGATCGAAAGCGCCTTGAGCAGGCTCAGCAGGCTGATGGGACGTTCGTTGAACACGAACAGCGGTGCGGAAACCCTTTCGCCGAATTTTGAGAGCAGCGCCTGCGTCTCATGCAGCGTGTCGCCCAGCACGAGGGTCGTGTAGCCGAAGACCGTTTTGGCCAGGCTACGGAGGATGGTGTCCTGCGCTTCGTAGAGCCGGCGCCCCTCTTTGTCGAGCTGCGCGGCGGTGCCGTCCATATCGTCGAGGAGGGTGAAAAACGCCTTGTCGTCCTCTTTCTTGAGCAGACAAAGGGCGGAGCGCGACTGCAGCGCGAGTTTTGCCTGCAGCAGTTTTCCATACGCTTCCGCGGCGGCATCGGCTTTCTCCTGGAAGCGCTCGAGTGTTTTGCTGCCTTCGAGTTTCGCTCGTTCCAGGGCGATGGCCGCCTCGACTTTTTTCTGCTTGCTTTGCTCGATGCCGGTTTCCGTCTTCGCCATCGTTTGATCCAGCACCGCCGTCGTCTCGGGGCATTGCAGCGTATCCAGGTGCTTTTTCAGTCCTGAGACGATCGTATCACCGTAACGCTGGAGCTGCTGCGCCTTCGTCTCCAGGTTTTTCTGCTGCAGCTTGTAGTAGGCAAATTGCAGCTGGTAGGAGAGCAGTCGGGATTTTTCCTCGGCGGTGATGTGGTCGATCGTCTGTTTCAAAAAGGCGAGTTTCGCCTGGACGTCGTTCAGACGCTGCTGCACGCCGGCGTAATCTGCCCGTGCCGTTGCGGCTTCCTGCAGAGCGTTGGCGGCCTGTTTGGGCGTCAGCGGGTCTGAGGCGAAGAAGGCCCCGGCCTCTTTGCCGGAAGGTGCGGGCGGTTCGGATGCCCGGCGCAGGCGCTCCAGTTCGACCCGGGCCTCGTCCGCCTGGGCTTTGGAAAGCGCGCCCTGTTTCTGTGATGCGTCGATCTGCTGCCGGATCTGGGTGTAATAGGCCTCTTTGTCCGATGCTTCATAGAGCTGCGTATCGATCTCTGCACCCGGCAGGGCGAGGGTCAGAAGCAGCAGTCCGAATGCGAACCATAATCTCTTCATCCGTTACTCCGAGGCGTTGACATGTTTTTTGTGCCAGATAAAGAGAATGACGGAGGTGAGGACGAGCAGGGTTGTCATCAGCAGTGCGGCGTTGAGGGTGCCGTCCTCGTGCCGGGCGAAGGGCAGTCCGCCGGTGTTCATCCCGAAAAAGCCTACGACGAGGTTGAGCGGCAGGAAGATGGCCGAGATTGCCGTGAGCAGGTAGATGAGCCCGTTCAACTTTTCGTTGGTGCGCGCGTTGTGGAAATTGTAGATGTAATCGAGTTTGGAGAGCTGGTGGTTCGCCGAGCGCACCAGCCGGTCCGAGTGCTCGTAGAGGTCGGCATAGTGGTCGACCGGAAAGACCCCGAGCGGTTCGTAATGCTCCATCACCTCCTTAAGCGTGGCGGCGGTGCGCAGCATGACGCGCTCGATGCGGAGGATGTCGCGTTTGAGCCCAAGCCAGTGGGTCATGAACGCCGGGCCGGGCCGGTCCTCGTAGAGCCGTTCTTCCATGTCGGCCACGCGGTCCACGTAATCATTGAAGGCGCGCAGCAGGCGGTCGAGTATGGGGTCCAGGAAACGGTGGGGGCCTTCGAATCGGTCGTCGAGGCCTTCGAAGCTTCCGGTTTCTTTGTCATACAGGTAGCTTCTCTTTTCGGTCAGGATAAAACCGATCGATTCAATCCGAAGCGTCCCTTCTACGATGGGGAGCCGCACGATGAGCAGGTCGTATCCGGGGTTTTCATCGAACAACGAGGGATGGTTGGGGTTTCGGAGGTCTTCGAGGTGGAGCGGATTGATGAGGTGCGTGATCTCGTCCATGGCAGTTGGCAGTCGCCTCGGGGCGTCCTTGATGTTGGTATACCATCATTGTAGCGCAATGTGCCGTTTTTGCAGTGCTAGCGCGCCAGTTTTTCGACGAGCTTTTCGTGGATCCTTCCGTTGGAGGCGACGATGATGCGCTGATCCAGTGTGTAGTCCGCACCGTCGCTGCGGCTGATCTTTCCGCCCGCTTCTTGCACGATCAGAATCCCCGCGGCGACGTCCCACGGCTTGAGGTTGATCTCGTAGAATCCAGAAAAGGTGCCTTTTGCGACATAGCAGAGGTCTATGGCCGCCGAACCGAGGCGGCGGATGTCGCGGGTGCACGGCAGCAGGCTCTCCATCGTCTGCAGCACCCATTCGAAATCCAGGCCTTTTTCGATCTTGGTGTAGGGAAAGCCCGTCGCGATCAGCGACTGCGTCAGCGTCTCGGCGCCGTCGACGCGGATCGGTTCGCCGTTGAGCGTGGCGCCTTGGCCCTTTTCCGCATAGAAAAGCTCATCGAGCACGGGGTTGTAGACGCAGCCGGCGACGGGGTGCTTTGCCTCCCAGATACCGACGGAGATGGCGCAGAAGGGGATGCCGTGGACGAAGTTGGTCGTGCCGTCGATGGGGTCGATGTAGATCGCCTTCTCGGGATAGGTGAGGGTGTCGCTGCTCTCTTCGCCGACAAGGGTATGGTCCGGGAACGCTTCGGCGAGCTTTTCTTTGAGCCGTTTCTCGACGGCGACGTCGTACTGGGTCACGAGGTCGACGTCGCTCTTGATGGTGACTTCCTTGCGGGCGTGGTACCCTTCGAGGAACAGGGTACCGGCTTCCCGGGCGACGGCGATGAGGCGGTCGTATCTGGGCTGCATCTACTTGGCGAAGAGCTCGGCGAGGATACTCTGCGCCTCCTCCTGGATCCGTTTCAGGTGGGTTTCTGAGAGGAAACTCTCGGCATAGATCTTGTAGATGTCCTCGGTGCCGGAGGGGCGCATGGCGGCCCAGCCGTTTTCCGTCACAAGCTTGAGTCCGCCCAGCGGGGCGTCGTTGCCGGGGGCATGGCTGAAGCGGTGCAGGATCGGTTCGCCCGCCAGCGTTTCGGCGGTGATGTCCTCGGGCCGGATCCCCTTGAGGAGGGCCTTTTGTTCCGGGGTCGCCTCGGCATCGATGCGCGCATAGTAGGATTTGCCGAACTCTTCTTCGAAGCCTTCGTAGATCTCGCCCGGGTCCCGCCCGGTGACGGCACGGATCTCGGCGGCGAGCAGGTTCATGATGATGCCGTCTTTGTCGGTGCTCCACGGCGTGGAATCCATGCGCAGGAAGCTGGCCCCGGCGCTCTCTTCGCCGCCGAAGGCGAGCTGCCCGCCGTAGAGCCCTTCGACGAACCATTTGAAGCCGACGGGGACCTCGTAGACGCCGGCCCCCAGGCTTTTGGCGATGCGGTCGATCATGGAGCTCGAAACCGCCGTCTTTCCGATGCGAAGCTCCGTGTCCTTCCACGCCTTGCCCTCGACGAAGGGGATGAAGGAGAGAACGCCTTTTTTGCGGCGGTGGGTGAAGAGGTACCAGATGGCGACGCTGAGGTAGTGGTTGGGGTTCATCAGCCCGGCGTGCGGCGTCACGATGCCGTGGCGGTCGGCGTCGGCGTCGTTGCCGAAGGCGATGTCGTACTTGTCGCGCAGGCGGATCATGGAGGCCATCGCGTAGGGCGAGGAGCAGTCCATGCGGATTTTGCCGTCATGGTCGAGGGTCATGAACGAGAAGGTCGGATCGATCGTTTCGTTGACGATCAGAAGGTCGAGCCCGTGGATCTCGTTGATCTTCTTGTACACCGGCAGTGCGGTGCCGCCCATCGGATCGACGCCGATGCGCAGCTTCGCTTCCTTTACGGCATCGAGATCGACGATCTGCGGGAGAGCTTCGACGTAGGGGGTGATAAAGTCGTATTCGCTGACGAATGCGCTTGCCATCGCCGTTTCCAGGCTGAGGGCATGGACCTCCTCGAGGTGATGGGCGAGGATTTCGTTCGCGCGTTTCTCGATGGCGGCGGTGACGTCTGTATCCGCGGGGCCGCCGTTGGGGGTGTTGTACTTGAAGCCGCCGTCGCTGGGCGGGTTGTGCGACGGGGTGATGACGATGCCGTCGGCCTGCTCTTTATGGCTCTTGTTGTACTCCAGAATGGCAAACGAGAGCAGCGGCGTCGGGGTGAACTCGCTTTCCGCGGCGATGCGGGTATCGACTTCGTTGGCGGCGCAGACGCGCAGGGCGGTCATCTGGGCGGGGTCGGAAAGAGCATGGGTGTCGCGTCCGATGAACAGCGGTCCGGTGATGCCCGCGCTCTTTCGGTATTCGCAGACGGCCTGGGTGATGGCAAGAATGTGGTCTTCGTTGAAACTGGACTTGAGCGCGCTGCCACGGTGGCCGGAGGTACCGAAAGATACTTTCTGCGTCGGCTCGGCCGGGTCGGGGCTCAGTTCATAGTAGCGGGCGATGAGATCGGTCAGGTCGATCAGCTGGGCCTCGGTGGCCTGGGTGCCGGCATCGGGGTGTGCCATAAAGGTCTCCTCTTCAGGTGCGTTGTCTATATTATAGTCTTATTTGACATACAGCGGGTTACGAATCCGCCGGTTTTTTAAGCACGGGCGCCACGGCTTCGCCGAGGTTGTCCTTGTCGAAGTAAAGCGACTGCGACGGGAAGGCGAACTCCAGCCCGTGGTTTTCCAGGATCTCCCAGATCCGGAAGATGATGTCCTGCTTGATCCCCAGCCACTCCTCCCAGTCGACGGTGTTGGTGAAGGTGTAGATGAGGATATCCATCGACGAGGCCGAGAGCTGGTCGAGGTAGACCATCAGGCTCGTTTTGATGCCGAATTTGTCTTCGACGGATATGAGCCGCTTCTCTTTGCGCTTGAGACGGGCGCGCAGCTCGGTGTCGTATTCTCCTGGTACGACGGTGCCGGCATGCTCGCGGAGCATCTTCTCGATCGCTTTGATCGCCTTTGCCAGCGCTTCGCGGTCCGAGCCGTAGGTGACGCCGATGTGCATCTTGATGCGGCGGCCGACTTTCCGGCGGCTGTAATTTTTGAGCGGGACGTTGGCAAGTTTCTCGTTCGGAACGGTGATAAGGGCGTTGTCGAAGGTGCGTACGTCGGTACTGATGAAGCCGATCTCGACGACGGTGCCCTCCACGTCCCCCGCCGCGATCCAGTCGCCCTGGGAAAAGGAGTTGTCCGAGAGGATCTTGAGCAGCCCGAAGAAGTTGCTCAGCGTGTCCTTCGCGGCCAGCGCCACGGCCAGGCCCCCGATGCCGAGCGACGCGACGAGGCCGGTGATGTTGACCCCGATGTGCACCAGGAAGAAGAGGGCGGCCGTGATGATGATGACGATCTTGACGATCGAAAGGATGAGGTTGACGAGTTCGCTGCGCATCTTCTGGTTTTTCTGCCGCGCGCGCTGGAGCAGGAAGTGATAAAAGAAGTTATCGGATGTTGTTCAGCAGCAGTTCGTCATAGGCGTCCTTTTTGCGGTTGATCAGCCGGTAAAGCAGGCGGTAGACCGGGAAAAAGAGGAACGCGGCGACGAGCCAGGCGAGCAGCAGGATGCCGAGGAAGAGCGAGAGCCTTCCCAGGTCCAGGTTGACGTAGCGCAGCGCGGTATTGACCTGCGAAGCGGCGGCATTGTCGTTGATGGCGTTGATGAGGCTGCCGAGCTCCATCTGCTGCAGGAGCGTCCGGTAGCGCAGGCTCTGCGGGTTGAGCTGCAGGTAGCCCAGGATCTCTTTGAAAAAGGCGTGGTGCATTTTCAGCTGCGCGAGGTTTTCCAGCAGCTCCTTCGAGGCCTCTTCGTTTGCTTCGGACAGCGCAAGGGCATTCTGCTCATAGCCGTCGAGGTCGACTTTCTGCAGGGCGGCCATCTCGTTATCCAGCAGAGTTTTCAGCCCGGCTTCTTCCAGGTTGGTCCAGTCCGCCGCGAGGGAGGCGAAAAAGACGTAGATGCGCTGACGCAGCTTCAGGGTTTCGACGGCGACGGTGTCGCGTGCTTCGGCCAGGGTGTAGCCGCGTTCACGGTTGATGCGGATCTTGGCATTGAGCTTGTAGAGCCGTTCGTCCGCCCGGGCCGGATGGAAAAAGGGGTTGTCGGGATTTTCGACGGCGTAGGGGTCGGATTTCAGCGCCGACACCAGCGCGGCGAAGGCTTCGAACTTCGCATCGACGGTGTCGGCTTCTTCGGCGGTGGCATTGGTCTCGGCCGGATGCGCGTAAAAACGCTGTTCGGTCTCGACGAGCTGCTGCCAGAACGTATCGGCGGCAAGGAGCTGCACGCCGATGAGCATCAACAAAAGTATTTTTTTCATGGAAAAGCCCCGAAACGATATTTATTCAGTGCAGGTAGTATAGCGTCCGGGAGTTGAATCGCCGTTTGAGGCCGGGCTCCCGTGGGAAGGAGTGCCCAGGAGGCGTCAGTCGAGCCCGAGCTCCTTGAACAGCGGGTCGAACTTGGAGGAGAGTTTTACAAGCTCCTCGTACAGCAGTCCGAAGCCTTTGTCTTCGGCGATCCACTTCTCCACCATTTTGACGCCCTCGCTTTTTTCGCTTTCGCTCAGTTCTTCGGAGGCTTTGATGTTCTCTCTGATCTTTTCGAGAGGTTCGTGATGTTTGTGGCTGGACATGGTTGTCTCCTTGAGAGGTTTGCAACAATCATAACGTGAATTGCGTTAAATGTTTTTGTCTCTTTCTTCACTTGTCCATCAGCCGGTATTCCTCTTATTTTCCATTTCGAATGCACCGCACAGAATAGCAAGAATTACAGGGTACATGACTGTTGTTTATTGTTTTATAAGACATGCAATCGGTTGAAAGGCCCTTGATTGCGGCATTTACGCTTAACACTTACCTAACACTCTTTCTCTAAGATTACAAAAAAGGATTAAGGAGAATTTATGAAAAAGGGTATTTTGCTGAGTCTTTCGGCAGCGCTGACCCTGACGGCGGCGGAGACGGTTTCGCTCGACGCCGTCAGTGTCACGGCGACGAAGTTCGAGCGCGAGACGAAGGAGGTGACGCAGAGCGTCGCGGTCGTCGACAGCGAGGAGATCGAGGAGCGCAATGTCCTCAACGTCAAAGACGCGATCGAGACGGTTCCGGGCGTCATCTCGATGAGCAAGAACAACGGCTACGACAGCCGCCTCATTATCCGCGGCGCCGGCCTCAAGGCGCGTTACGGGATTCGCGAGATCATGGTCATGCGCGACGGCGTGCCGATGACGGATCCCGACAGCTTCACGCGGATGGATTTTATCGACGTGGACGATATGGAGAGTGTCGAGGTCTTCAAGGGACCGGGGTCCATCTACGCGGCCAACACGAGCGGCGGGGTCGTCTTCATCAAGTCGAAATCGGTCTTCGATACGGACAACAACCGCTTCAAGATCGGCTACGGGTCGTTCGATACGCTCAACATCAACTTCAAGGAGAGCCGAGCACTCGACGACAGCAACTATGTCGGCGTGAGCCTTTCGCGCCGGCAGTCGCACAACGACTGGCGCGAATGGAACGAATTCGACACGACGCAGGCCAGCCTGAAATACGGCCATATCTTCGAAGACGATTCGACGCTGCAGATGGAGTTCGCCTTCACCGACGCGAACCTGCAGCTCCCGCAGTCGCTTGACGCGGATGGGTTCGAACACTACAAAGATACGGGCAAAACGACCAACGACAGCAGCGCCTGGCAGAAAAGCGGACGCTACTCCGACAGCTACTTCTTCAACGTCCAGTACGAAAAAGAGTTTGACAGCCTGGTGTTCAAGCCGCAGGCCTATGTGACGAAGTGGTCGCACTATCACCCGGTCACCGGCATGATCAATGACTCCAAGGAGAACTACGTTCTCGGGGCCGACCTGGCGTTCGATTACGGCCACACGCTTTTCGGAAACGACGCGAGCCTCGTCTTCGGGCTGACCGGGCGTTCGGACATCCGAAAAGACAGCAAGAAATACACCTACCGCGATTATGTAGACGTTCCGGGACCGAGTACCCGCATCATCAGAGTCACAACGGACGAGAAGGGCGAACTGGCCAATGTCGAGGACGGCGCCAGCACGCTGTACGGTTTCTATGTCCAGGAGTCCTTTTCCCCTGCCGAGAAGCTTCTGGTCGATGTCGGCCTGCGCTACGACCGCCTCTCGTTCGACATCGACGGGACCGAATATCTGACCTACGATTATGCCGACGGCAACTACACGGCGGGCAGCGGGGAGTATTCCGTTTCCGAATCGTATGACCTCTATTCGCCGAAGATCGGCGCGACCTATGCGCTCAGTGACACGCTGAACGTCTACGGTCTCGTCGCGGCCGCGCAGCAGGCGCCGACCGACAGCGAAGTGCGTAACAACCTCTCCTACGGGGCGTCGCCTTCGCTGAAAGCGTCGACGTCGATCAACTACGAAGTCGGTCTGAAGCAGCGCAGCCGGACGTGGAGCATGGACCTGTCGCTCTACTATAACGATGTCACCGACGAGATCGTCGCCGTCAAGGGCGCGGACGATACGACCTACTAGACCACCGCCGGTGAAACCCGCCGCATGGGCGCGGAGCTGAGCGTCGATTACCTCGTCAGCGAATCCCTCGACTTGGGGGCGCAAGGTTCGTACTACGACTACAGCTATGACGATTATGTCGATGAGGGTGTGGACTATTCGGGCAACAAACAGCGCTACATCCCGGATTACCAGTATTCGCTTTTCGCCGGCTACCGCAGCGGCGGCTTCTCCTCGCGCATCGAAGGGATCAGTTACGGGCCGTACTACATGGACGACGCCAATACCGAAAAATATGACGGCTTCACGCTGGTGACGAACCTGATGCTGGCCTATAAGCACGGCCACAACCGGCTGCAGCTCAACGTGAACAATCTCTTCGACCAGCGCTATGCGACGGAAGTCAGCAAAACGGGCGGCTGGGCGACGAAATACTATTACACCCCGGCCAGCCCTCGCTTCGCGATGCTGACCTACACCTACGAATTCTAGGAGGGACAGGATGGTCGATCATATTCAAAGAAGCGGCAACGACCTTTTCGGCTGGCCGATCGTTTCGGCCCTGTTCAAGAACCGGAAGGTCCTGTTTGCCGTCCGCACGCTTGCCGCGTTCCTGTTCGTCTCGGCACTCTGGTTCGGCCTGCAGTATCCTGCGGAGGCGGACAACCCCTACACGACGGCAATCTTCTGGTCGCTGTTCTGGCCCTTCTTTATGATCGTCTCCATCGTCCTGATCGGCCCCGGCTTCTGCGGGGTCTGCCCGCACGGCGTCCTGGGGCGATTTCTCGCGCGGTTCGGCACGAAGAAAGAGATGCCCTCATGGCTGAAGTATCGCGGCATAGGGTTGGGCATTCTGATTGCAGTCTATTGGATCCCGGTCTACCTCTTCCCGGGACTGCTCAAAACCCCCTGGGTCGCGGCGGCGCTGTTCCTCGGGCTCACCCTGCTGGCGCTCTTCGCGTTTTCGCGCTATAAGAACATGGCGTACTGCACCTACCTCTGCCCGCTCGGCAGCGTGACCAAGAGCTACGGTAAGCTGGGGATGGTCCGGCTGCAGACCTATTAGGAAGCGTGCAGGGAGTGCAAGACGTTCGACTGCGCCAAGGCGTGCGAAAGCGGGCTGCAGCCGTACCTGTTCGAGAAGAAGAACTCCATGCGAGACTGCACGCTCTGCATGGACTGCGCGCAGGCATGCGAGGCGGTGTCGTTCAAGCTGGTCCCGCCCGGCAAGGGGCGGACG
>JARROU010000050.1:0-21662 GCA_037383585.1 Campylobacterales bacterium
GAAAGTAGGTGATGTGAATGCCAGGTATCGTTCTTCGTCAAGACGACAACTTCGATGCTGCGTACCGTCGCTTCAAAAAGCAGACTGACCGTAACCTCGTCGTTACGGAAGCGCGTGCTCGCCGTTTCCACGAAACGGAAACCGAGAAGCGTAAAAAAGAGAAAATTGCAGCTCGCAAGAAAATGCTCAAACGTCTGTATATGATGCGTCGTTACGAGTCACGCCTCTAATCCTGAAAGCCTCCGGGCTTTTCGGACTCTTACAATGAAACTCCTCCTGATTGACAAACAAGATCTTTCCACCTTTGCGAGGGAAGAAGTCCTCCGAGACCAGTACCACCACGAAGTCGATTACGCTTTTACCTTTGATGAGTTCAAAGAAAAGTATGCCGTAGGAAAATACAGGATCGTCATTCTCGATTTCATGCTGGAAGTCGGTGCGAAGGCGCTCGAAGAGATCGACCGACTGGACCCGAAGCAGCGGGTGATCATCCTCAGCGCGAGCGAGGCGTACAGCGAACCCCACGGCTGCGCCTACTGCGTCGAGCATTACAACCGCCGCCGCCTCAAAAAGCCGGTCGGCGTCATGGAACTGGCCGATCTGATCCGCGATTTCGATTACGCAAGCTGCATCCATTACCACGACTGATTCAAGGCCCACTTTTTAGTTCCCTTCGTTACAATTAGGCATTTGATTTACTGGGCCTCCGGAAGCGCCCCCAAGGATTGGTTATGCTGTTTACCGCACCGCTGAAAAGCAATTCCGTACGTATTATGCTGCTGGGTTCGGGCGAACTCGGCAAAGAGGTCGCCATCGAGGCGCAGCGCCTGGGTCTGGAAGTGATCGCCGTCGACCGTTACGAGGGCGCGCCGGCGCACCTGGTCGCGCACCGCGCCCATGTGGTGAACATGCAGGACACGGAGGCGGTTCTGGAGCTGATCCGTGCCGAAAAACCCGATTTCATCCTCCCGGAGATCGAAGCGATCAGCATCGATGCGCTTTTCAAGGCCGAAGCGGAAGGGTTTCACGTCATTCCCAATGCCGAAGCCGTCAATAAAACGATGAACCGCAAGAATATCCGCCGCTTCGCCGCCGAGGAACTGGGGCTGACGACGGGGCCGTACCAGTTCGTCAAAACCCGTGAAGAACTGGCCAAAGCCGCCGAAGAACTGGGCTTCCCCTGTGTCGTGAAGCCGGTCATGAGCTCTTCGGGTCACGGGCAGAGCGTCATGAGAAACGAGGCGCACCTGGACACCTCCTGGGAGATGGCCAAGGAGGCGCGCGGCGACGCGAGCGAACTCATCGTAGAAGCCTTCATCGATTTTGATTACGAGATCACGATGCTCACGGCCCGCAACGGGTTCGAAACGGTGTTTTGCGAGCCGATCGGCCATATTCAGCGCGACGGCGATTACGTCTTCAGCTGGCAGCCGATGCAGATGAGCGACGTTGCAAAGCAGAAGGCTCAGGAGATCGCCAAGGCGATCACCGACGGGCTCGGCGGCCGCGGACTCTTCGGCGTCGAGCTCTTCGTCAAGGGCGACGAAGTCTACTTCTCCGAAGTGAGCCCGCGCCCGCACGATACGGGGATGGTCACGCTCATCACCCAGAGCCAGAGCGAGTTCGCCCTGCACCTGCGCGCCGTACTCGGCCTGCCGCTGGGCTTTACGTTCTACGGCGGCGGGGCGTCGGCGGCGTACAAGGCGACGGAGGAGTCGTTCGCCCCGGTGGTCGAGGTCGACGATTCGCTCTTTGACGCCAACAGCTTTGTGCGTGTCTTCGGCAAACCGGAATCGCACCCGGGCCGCCGTCTGGCGGTCGCGCTGGTCTTTGACGAAGCCGAAGCCGCGCTGGAGAAAGCGCGCACCCTCATCGAGAAAGTAAGCGACCGCTGATGAAGGTCGTTGTGCTTGATACGCTGACCTTCGGCGAAACGGACCTCGGCGGTTTTGACGCCTTCGGTACGGTGGAAACTTACGAAACGACGGCGCCGGACCAGACGCAGGAGCGCATTGCAAACGCCGACGTTATCGTTACAAACAAGGTTGTTATCACCGGTGAAATGATGGAAGCGACGCCGACGCTCAAGCTCATCTGCGTGGCGGCGACGGGGACGAACAACGTTGACCTCGACGCGGCAAAAAATCGCGGCATCGCCGTCAAAAATGTGGCGGGCTACTCCACCGATTCGGTGATCCAGCACACCTTTTCCATGCTTTTCTACCTGATGGACCACAGCCGCTACTACGACGAATATGTGAAAAACGGCGAATGGCAACGCAGCGATATTTTCACCCACGTCGGACGGCCGTTTCACGAAATCAAGGGTAAAACCTGGGGTATTATCGGTTTGGGCGAGATCGGCCGGGGCGTCGCGAACGTTGCGAAGGCGTTCGGGGCGCACGTACGCTACTACTCCACTTCCGGAAAAAACGTCAACCCGGACTTCGAGCAGGTGACGCTCAGCCGTCTGCTTGAAGAGAGCGATATCGTTACGATCCACGCGCCGCTCAATGCGCAGACGAAAGGGCTGATCGGCCATTCGGAACTGCTGATCATGAAAGACGGGGCCGTGCTGCTCAACCTCGGCCGCGGCGGTATCGTCGATGAACGTGCGCTTGCCGCCATCATTGACGTCAAACCGATTGCCGTCGGACTCGACGTGCTCGAAATTGAGCCGATGACCGACCCGCATCCGCTGATGGACGTCAAGCACCAAGAACGCCTCTATATCACCCCGCACATCGCCTGGACCTCGGTCGAGGCGCGCGACACGCTGATCGCGAACGTGATCGAAAACATCCGCACCTTCGCTGATGCCTGACACTTACGGTCCTTTCGGGCTGTTTCTTTTTTCTTTTTTTGCCGCTACCTTGCTGCCGTTCAGTTCCGAGGCGGCTCTTGTTGCCGCTCTCTCCGCCGGCATGGAGCAATCTGTCGCGCTCAGTGCGGCCTCCTCTGGCAATCTTCTTGCGATCTTGTTCAATTATGCACTCGGCTTCTGGCTTTATGAAAAAACCCATGCAAAACTCGAACGTACGAAAACGGGAACGCAGGCGCTGAATTTCGGCCATCGGTACGGCTGCGGGGCGCTGCTGCTGAGCTGGCTGCCGATCATCGGCGACCCGATCACCCTCGTCGCCGGACTCGTTCGGCTTAATATCGTGTGCTTTTTACTGATTGCGGGAAGCCTGAGGATCTTGCGCTACTGGCTGATTGTGCAGGCGTTTTAACCGCGCTTTCGAAGCGTCCAGTACGAAGCGATGTCCGTCCTTGGCGCGTCGAGGGCCAGTGTGATGGCGATGTTCTCAACCGCTTCGATCACCAGCATGCCGACCGCTATGTGAAACGGCCAGGAAACATCGAAGACCAGAAGCGCGAAGATGCCGAGGCTCATCAGTACGGCGGTGATTTTGGTGATCAGGGTGTGATAGCTGGCGAAGCGGTGAAACTTAAAGATGCTCACTGCTGCGGGCAGGACGAAGACGAAGACGGCGAAAAGGATGACGAAGGCTTCGCGCTCGATCCGTTCGGGCCACTGCAGCCAGGCACCGAAAGCGACGGCCAGATAGGTCGCATAGTCTCCGTAGCTGTCGAGCTTCGCCCCGAGCACGCTCGTCTGGTGCAGCATCCTGGCCAGGAAACCGTCCAGGGCGTCGGAGATGAGCATCAGCGACAGGATGATAAAAAACGGGACCGGCGTGTCCGCGGCTCCGGAGAGGACGAGAAACGGCGCGCAGGCCAGACGAAAAAGGCTCAACAGGTTGGGGATGGTCCAAAGGGTCGTTGTCATCTTTCTATTATATTTATAGTTGGCAAAAAATATGCTACTATGTGTAAAACCACAGGAGGAAGCCATGGCGGACGATCCTAAAAAGAATCCCACTGAAGAGGAGATGCCGCGTTTTATGCAGCGCCAGTACGGCAAATCGGCCTCTGCGCTCGACGCATCGCACGAAGAGCTGTCGGACGTGCGCAAACAGATGATCCGTTTTGCGCTCGATTTTCCCATCCGCGATATCCGGACCTATTCGGGCTACAAAGGTGATCTGCTCGTCGAGATCACGACGGGCGATGATGATATTCTGCCGAAACTCAAAGAACACGCGGAGTCGCTCGGGATGGAAACGGTTGTCAAGGAACGCTACGCCCCGATGCTGACGCAGAACGGCACACTTCGGATCTCGTATTTCGCCGCCAGTTTCGGGTTGCGCGTGACGTCCACCTTTGCAATGACCGCCTCCTCTTTGAAATAGTTTTCCAGCTGCGGCAGCAGCATCAGCACCTGCTGGCACGGGCCGCAGGTCGGTGAATAGAAGTCGATAAAGACGGCTTTGTCCGTTCCGGCGATAAAATCGCTGTAGCGTTCGTCGGTCAGTTCAATCATTTTTTTCTCCTTTCTTTAGTGGTACCCTTTACAGGTTGAGCCACGGAACGAGCTTCATCGCAATGAAAATAATACCCAGAAAGAGTACCGAGGTGATGAAGACCAGTGCCGTGATCTCCTTCGGGCGGCAGTCGTACAGCGAACCGAGGTTGACATTGGCGACGGCCAGCGGCATCAGCATCTCCATGAAGAGGACCCCTTTGACCATCGGATCGAGTTCCGTCAGCGTGAGGACGGCGTAGGTGACGACGGGAACGATCAGGAACTTCACCCCGCTGACCCAGCCGATGAGCAGCCGGTTCAGCCGGGAGAGTTTCGTATCGTACAGGTAGATGCCGAACAGTACGAGCTGCATTACCATCGACGCATAGGCGCCCATCGTCAGCGTCTTTTCGATCGTCCCGGAGGGGCGGTAGCCGGCGAGATTGAGTGCGATGGCGGCCAGTGCGGCCCAGAGGATGGGTAGCTTGACGATGTTGAACAGCGAATCGCGGACGCTGAAGTTGCCGCGGGAGTAGTAGAAGACACCGAAGGTGTAGACGAAGAAGACGTTGGCGAGGTTGATGATGGTGGTGTAGGGGACGCTCTGCTCGCCGAAAAGCGCGATGCCCAGCGGGATGCCGAGGTTGCCCGTGTTGCCGATGAGCGCCGCGACCGTGGCGATGGAACGCTCTTTGACGTCGGCGAACATCAGGCGCGACAGCAGCATGGTGACGGCCACCAGCGAGAGGGTGATACCGATGTAGAGCAGCGGCGTCTGCACCAGCGAAGCGTCGATGGGACGTTTGAGCAGGCCCCACACGGTCAGGAAGATCTGCAGAAAGTAGACCGAAAGCAGCGTGATGGTTCTTTCATCGATCTGTGTTTTGAAACTGCGTTTGGCCAGATAGCCCACGCCGATGAAAAGATAGATGCCCAGGACGGAAACGATGGCGGAATTCATGCCGTGATTGTACTATAATGTACGAATGAGAAATTTGCTGCTGATAATGGTGTTGTTTTCAGGTCTGATGGGTTCGGAGGCGGTGACGACCCGCTACAAGGTGATGCTGTCGCTGTTTGGAAAAGTGGGCGAGGCAAAGATCACCATCGCCGAACGCGGGGACGAATACCGTATGATCGTCGAAGATTATGCGACGGGGCTGGCCGCGGACATCTCCGGCAACGAGCGGGACCGTTTCATCAGCCGGGGGCACATCAAAGACGGTCTGTACATCTCCGATACCTTCGAGCTGTACCAGACGAACGATACGACGACGGAGTCCAATGTCTACGTTTTCGATCATGACGCGAAAACCGTCACGCGCCACCAGGACAAGAACCAGACGGTTACCGAGCGCAGTTTCAATGCCATGAGCATGGCCTTTGAAGAACAGGAACGAAAGAAGATCACCCGTAAAACCAAGGTGCTTGACTTTTACAGTCCCTTCGATTCCCTTTCCGCCGTCCTCAGTTTTCCGAAACTGCTGGAAACAAAAAGCCGGGTCGAAATCCGGCCCGTCGGGTTGGCCAAGAAGGAACGGAAAATGTATATCAGC
This sequence comes from Campylobacterales bacterium, assembly GCA_037383585.1. Classification (GTDB taxonomy): domain Bacteria; phylum Campylobacterota; class Campylobacteria; order Campylobacterales; family Sulfurimonadaceae; genus Thiomicrolovo. The sequence goes on from JARROU010000050.1 coordinate 5,926, forward strand.
AGACCGGCGGTGCAGGTGCTGCCCGAACTGCTTGAAACGTTCAGCCATCCGGGAGTGTGCAATGTCATCCAGCTCGATTCGTATGAACTGGAAGACGATGACGAATACGGGGTGCTTATCGGGTACAACAACCGCGGCGGGATCGATGAAGTCGTGACCAAAGAGACCTATTTCCTGATCGGATACGGACGGATCGAGAAAATGGACGAGATGCGGTACGACGCGGATATATTCTTTGAAGAGTAAGCCAGTCGGATCGTTTAAAAAAGACGCAACGCTTCGTTGGCTATGATGCGCTGAAAAATAGGGCACCTCTAAAGGAGCAGCATGGTAGATGTTTTGATCATCGGCGGCGGCGGCGCGGGGCTGACGGCCGCCCTGGCCGCCCGTGAGGCGGGCGCAGCGGTCGCAGTGATCGGCAAGAGCTACCCGACGCGTTCGCAGACCTGTATGGCCCAGGGCGGCATCAACGCCGCGCTCGGCCATGCGGGGGAAGACAGCGTCGAAGCGCATATCGCGGATACGATGAAGTCGTCGCAGGGGCTGGCGGACGAAGCCGCCGTGACGACGCTCTGCTCCGAGGGGATTGACGCGCTGCGCTGGCTTGATGCCATCGGTGTGCCCTTCAGCCGCACCGAAGCATCGAACATCGCCCAGCGGCGGCTCGGGGGTGCTTCGGCGGCGCGGGCGTGCTACGCGCAGGACTACAGCGGGCTGAAGATCTTGCATACACTCTACGATCAGTGCAACCGGGCAGGGATTTCCTTTTACAATGAGCGGCTTCTGCTCGACATCGTCGTCGAATCCGGGCGCGCCAAAGGGGTGGAAGTGCTCAATATCCGCAGCGGCGAAGTCGAGATCCATGCGGCGAGATCCGTCATTCTCGCGACCGGCGGCTACAGCAGGCTCTACGGCCGCTATTCCACGAATGCCGTCGGCAGCACCGGCGACGGGCACGCGGCCGCGCTGCGCGCCGGCGCGCGGCTGAGCGACATGGAGTTCGTGCAGTTTCACCCGACGGGGCTGGCACATTCCTCCATTCTGATTTCCGAGAGTGCGCGCGGAGCGGGCGGCCATCTGCTCAACGGAAAGGGTGAGCGCTTCATTGATGAACTGCTTCCGCGCGACCAGGTGGCCCGCGCCATCCACGAGCAGATCGTTTCGGGCGAAACGGTCCGTCTCGACATCCGCCACCTGGGAGAGGCCTTTATCGACGAAGAGCTGCCGCAGGAGCGCAAGCTCGCCAAACGCTACGAAGGGGTTGACCCGGTCAGCGATCCGGTGCCGATCAAACCGGTGGCGCACTATACGATGGGCGGTATCGAAGTGGGCGTCGATTCCCAGACAGCGGTTGCGGGGCTCTACGCCGCCGGCGAATGCGCAAACCACCGCGTCCACGGAGCGAACCGCCTGGGCGGAAATTCGCTGCTGGAACTGATCGTTTTCGGCAAACAGGCCGGCCGGAATGCGGCGGCGCTGGCCGCGAAGAGTACAGAGATGGCGGCGCCCTCCGGCACTGTGGAGCCGGTAAAAGCGCAAAGCGGTTTTAGCGCCGCGCCCGAGATCGACTTTTACGAACAGCGCGACGCGCTGGCGGCGCTGTTTTACGAAAAGGTGGGGCTGATCCGTGACGCATCGGGCCTGACAGAAGCCTGTGAGGTGGTCAAAACGATGAAGGCACAGCTTCCGAAAATGGGCGTCAAAGACGCTGCGAAGCGGTACAACACCAACCGGACCGACTTTCTGGAGTTCGTCAACTTGCTTACCGTCGCTGAAACGGTAGCCGAGGGCGCATTGCGGCGCAAAGAGAGCCGCGGCGCGCACTACCGCAGCGATTTTGCGGAACCCGTCGAGGCGTTTGCCGCGCATTCGCTTTCATGCATCAAAGGAGAGGAACTATGCTTCGATTTCGAATGATCTGCTCCGACGCCGTCGACGAGGATTTTATGGAAGATGAGGTCACCCCGGAGTGGGAGGACGCCTCCTGTGAAGATCCCTACTGGGATGACGAAGAGGACGAACGGGAGTGGTGCGACTGATGAAGATTTTGATCAAAAGAGATGAAGAAACCGTCGAGTACGCCGTCGATCTTGAGGACGCGACGCTGCTTGAAGTGCTGACGTATATCAAAACCCACAGCGATCCGACCCTGACGTATGCTTCGGGGTGCCGCTCCAGCGTTTGCGGCAGCTGTGCCGTCCGCGCCAACGGGACGGAAGTGCTCTCATGCAGCTACAAGCCCCAAGACGGGGACGTGATCGAACCGCTGCGCAACGCCGAGGTGCTCCGCGACCTTGTCGTTGATATGGAGAAGCCGTTGGGCTTTAATGCAAGAGCGCAGGCCTGGGTCGATCCCGCAAGCGGCGAAATCCGTCTCGGTCCCGAAGAGGAGAAGGCCAACGAACTGCAAAGCGACTGCATCCTCTGCGGTTCCTGTTACAGTGCCTGCCCGGTCTATGCGGTCAACGGCGAATTCGAAGGGCCGTTCGCCCTGACGCGCAGCTGGCGCTATGTCACCGATCCGCGCACGCAGGACGTGCGGACGAAACTCGAAGCGGTCCAGAGCAACGGGATCTGGGACTGTACCCTGTGCAACGAATGTGTTCCGGTCTGCCCCCAGGGGATCGCGCCCAAACAGGACATCGCGATGCTGCGGACCAAAAGCGGCATGGAGGGCTTCATGGACCCTGCCTTCTCCGGGGGATTCGGCGGTGGACTTGACTTCGGAGCCCCCTCCTTTTAAGGGCGTTTCTACCAGCAGTCGCCTGCAGCAAGTGCCCTCGGTACCCGCATACCTTCTTTAAAACGCGCACCTGCTTCTTTTGCGGTCCATCACGAACGCGCCACCATCGGCTAAAGAACATTTCGTTATAATCGGTTTGATTGACAAACAGGGGTGTTATTTATGGCGAAAGAGCACAGTTTCGACATTTCGGCCAAGATCGATATGCAGGCCTTCAAAGATGCTATTGTACAGGCCGAACGCGAAGTGGCGAACCGCTATGACTTCAAAGGGATCACCGCCGACATCGACTACAACGAGAAGGCCAAAACACTGACGTTAGTGACCGCCAGTGATAACAAACTCGAGGCGCTCGAAGACGTCGTGATCGGCAAACTGCTCAAGCGGGGGCTGGCGTCAAACGTCCTGGACAAACAGGGGACCGAGGACAGCAGCGGCGGCAACCGCAAACAGGGTTTCAAAGTCGTCGATTACATCGAGTCCAAAGAGGCGAAGAAGATCGTCGCCGAGATCAAGAACCTCAAACTCAAAGTCACCGCGCAGATCGAAGGGGACCACATCCGGGTCAAGGGCAAGCAGCTCGACGACCTGCAGAAGGTCATCCGCACGATCCGGGGCATGGAGTGGGATGCACCGCTCGTCTTTGAAAACATGCGCTGAAAAGGGAATAAATGAGCAAGATGACAGTGGCCGAGGCCGCGGAACATTTCAAGGTCTCCAAGGAAGCGATCCACAACCGCGTGCGGCGCGGCACGCTCAACAGCGTCATTGAAAACGGCGTGAAATACGTCCTTCTCCCCGACGACAAGCCCGCGGCGCAAGCCGACAGCCGTTTCCACGACTACATCGAAAAAGAGAACGAGCGCCTCAAAAGCAAGACCGAACGGCTCGAAGCGGAGATCACGCGCCTGCGCGACCAGCGTGAGCAGATGCTGATCGATGAGCGGGAGAAAATCGAACAGATCTACAAAGAGCGCGACGAACAGCTTAAAAACGTGCTGCAGGTCTTTGCCTCGAAACTGCTGCCCGAAAAAGCGGCGGATGCCGTCGTGGAAGAGGCCGTTTCGGCGGAGGTCGTCGAAGAGGAGAGCAAGTCGCTGCCCGAAGAGGATTTCGAAGACGGCATTATCGACGAAGAGGAGGTGGTCTCCGTCGGCGTCGAGGAGAAGCCCGACCCGTTCGAAGACGACGAGTTCGACGATCTCGTTTCACTCAAGAACTTCATGAAGCTCAAGGGCTACAGCAAAAAACGGCGCAAACGGATCAAGGAACGCTTCAAGGCCGGAGCCGAGGAGGACAGTCGTGTCCTCGTGCGCGGCGGCAAGCTGCACCTGCGCCCCTATCACTTCGATTACAGCGATCTTCTCAAATAGCGTTTAGCGCCGTCGTCTGCGGCGCGGTTTTTCCTCTTCTGCCCCGCTTCGGTCCGCGCGTCGTTTTTCCTTGTTGAGACGACGGAAGCAGCTCTGGCAGATGGAATATTCCGAACCCAGCGGCAGCGGTTTCGTGCACTGGCGGCAGCGCGGAACGAATTCGCTCTTTTTGAGCGAGGCCTCGATGAAGCGGTTGAGGGTGCCGCGCCATTCGCGTGCCTTTTCCGTGTCGACAAAATAGTCGGCGAAACGGTAGGCGAGCCAGAGGTAGAGCGAGATTTCCTTGACCCGGTCCTCGGCTTCGAGCAGTTCGTCGGTGGTCAGGGCGTACTCGCCCAGATGCTCGGGCGGGAGGTAGGCGATCGGCTTGGCCTGCGCCAGGGAGCGCACGTAGCGTTCGTACGCCGCGGCGATGTAGGGCGATTTCAGCGTCAGCGGTGCCGCGGCAAGGTGGAACTTGGCGGTGAGATCCAGTTCGTAGCGGTCGACGATGGAAGCGGCTTCGAGCATGGATTCGAGGTTCGCGGCGCGGAAGGGGCCGGTGAACTGCATGTTCTTGACAAAGAAGGTCAGGACCTCGGCCAGGGACTCCTCTTCCAATATCCCTGCGACGAGCTTGATGTGGTCCAGGTTGGCCATGACGTTGAACGGCACCGTGATCGGGCGCGCCGGTTTGTGGAACTGCTTATGGATCATTGAGAGCCTTTTCGCCGTCGAACTTGTCGGCTCGCGAGAAGAGGATGGTCTGGATGGGCAGGTTCAGCCCCATTGCAATGGCGTCGGTGGCGACGAGCACCTCCGTCTCGCCTTCGCGGAACCGGCGCGCCTCTTCGCGGCGTACCTCGGGGGAGAGGTTGCCGTAGACGACGCTGACGCGGAAGTGCTGGGCGAGCTGCTGCTTGAGACGCAGCACCTCTTTTCGCGAAAAGGCGATCACGGCCGTGGCGGGCTTGATATGGGTGATCGGGGTCGCCTGCGTCCTCAGCTCGAGGGGATTTTTGCGTTCGCACTTCACCACTTCCAGCGGTTCGCCGAGATACTCCGCCAGTTTCTGTACGGCTTCGACGGCGTTCTCCGAACCGGTCATGATCACCGTTTTGGCCGGGGCGCCGATAATGGCGTTGGCCCAGGCCCAGCCGCGGTCTCGGTCGCCGATCATCTGCACCTCGTCGATCACGCAGACATCGACGTCGACGTTGAAGTCGAGCATTTCGATGGTGGAGCTGATGTGCGTCGCCTCTTCGTCGATGAGCTGCTCCTCCCCGGTGATCAGTGATGTGCCGACGCCGCGTTCGCGCAGCGACTCGTACCCTTCGAGTGCCAGCAGGCGCAGCGGGGCGAGATAGTAGCCGGTATCCGCGTTTTCGAGCGCCTGCATCGCGCGCCAGGTCTTCCCGCTGTTCGTCGGGCCCGTGTAGAAAATGAGGCGGCGTCGCAGTTCGCGTGCCAGCGGGAAGAGGTTTTTAAAGTCGCGGATGGTGCGTGCCAGCAGCTCCTGGCGCTGGCGGCGCAGCAGGGCGTCATGGATATAGCGCTCCCAGTGAAAGAGCGTTTTACGCCAGAGCTTCGAGCTGATGGCGAGGTGCTCGCCGAGGTGCTCGGCCAGTTCCACCTCAAGCCACTGCATGATCTCTTCACGCGTCGGGTTCAGCAGTTTCGCGAGTTCGGTGCACTCTTCGGCCAGCGTTTCGAGCTGCAGCGCAAAACTTTCCCGTTCGCTTTGCAGCGTGGACTCGAGCTGCGCGGTGATGTCGACCGGTTCGCCTTTCCAGATCGCTTTGAGGACGGGTTCGGAGAAGAGTGACAGGTGTGCTTCGTGTTCAACGGGATGGACGAAGCCCTCGGGCGTGAAACGGTCCCGGACGCTGAGCACGATCTCCTCGTCGGTCTGGACCATGCCGTTGAGGCGGGTTTTGCTTTCCAATATCGTCCGCAGCATGCTGTCGGGCAGGGGGGGAAGCGTCAGTCCCGCATCGGGCGGTGCGCTTCTGAGCGCGTGGACGATCTGTTCCGGGTTGAGATAGGGGTGTTCGCCCCCAAAAGTGGCGAGAAACCCGTTGAGTTCCGCCTGTTTGTCGGCGGCGACCTTCGTTTTGGCTTCGCTGATTTCTTCGATCAGGTCCGCTTCGTCCGTATCGTTGAGATAGGTGAACGAGTAGGCGGGGGTTTTGAGCGGGTGTATTTTTCGGAACGTCTCGTCGAAAATGCGGTAAGAGAGCACGGCATTGAACTCGAAGCGGTCGTCGAGATCAAAGCGCCCTTCGCACGCCTTTTCGATGCGGGCGCGTTTTTGCTCAAAACGCAGGTGGGCCAGTTTCGCTTCGATTTTCGGGGGCGTGATTTTTTTGGTCCGGACCTCGATGAAGGCGTTGTGCAGCGCGCGGGCTTCGGACGGGGTGACGTCCAGCGTTTCCAAAATAGCATCGATCTTTTCGCTGCGCTCGATCGAAGGCTCTTTGGTCCGTGGTGAGGGGTAGATGCGCCCTTCGGCCGTGAAAAATGCATTGACCTCCGCGCGTGCGTCGACATCGGCGTCGCTCCAGAGGCGCCGCAGCATCCGGACCAGCTCCTCGCGTTCCCAGCTTTCGGGCACCAGGCCCAGGGTCTGTATCAGCTCTCCGAGCGTCGCCGTGTCGACCCGCTCAATCCCTTCATCGAAACCGTCGCCGTCGAAAAAACGGCGGATGGAGGCGTTGAGACGGGTCAGTTTTTTCTTCTTTTTTGCCATAACAGTAATTGTAACGCTTTCGAAGTAAAACTAGCCGTGGGGCGTGACACAAAAGTGCCCAGGGAGCGCTGATTCGTTTTGGCCAAGGCTAAAAAGGCGTTATAGTTTCATCAAACTATTTGCCCTTTGGGAGTGACCGGATGCACGAAGAGATCAAATTCGTACTGGATCATGAGACGATCGAAGCGCTTCAGACCTACAGCGCCCTGCTGAAAAAAGAGCCTTCGGAGATCATCAATGAGGCGCTGCGGCACTATTTCGATGCCGCGGAAAAGCAGCTGCTCAAAGACGCCGCGCAGGAGAAGGACCCGATGACCAACCTCGATTACGACGAGTTCTGGGACGGGGTAGACCTTTAGGCGTTCGACAGACTCCTTGTAAAAATGAAACCAATCGGAGGGGAATGCAATAACGCATTTCACTAACGTTTATTTCAACCTCCCCCTGCTACAGTACCGGCATGAGTGAATTTCCCCTGGAATGGACGCAGGAAGAGTACCTGCGCGAAAAAAAGCGGCTCGAAGCCGAAGGCGTCAAAGTCCTGCTGATCGATACGATCCTCAATCCCATCGAACATACCGAGACGGTGACCTACAATCCGCCCCTGCTGGAAAAAGAGCCGGAGGGGTCCGTGTTCGTCTTTTACTGCGATACGGGCAAGGCGACGAAGGAACGTCTGGCGGAGTTTCGCAAGCGTTTCCCCGGCAAGCACTGCATCTCCCTGCGGGGCGGCCGCGGGTACTGGCGGAAGTATCTTCAGGTGGGCGACCATGCTGACGCGTAAGCATGCCGATGCCTTCCTGGCCTGCCTGGACGAGGAGCGCTATTACGACGCGCATGAAGCGCTCGAGGCGCTCTGGTTCCCGGTCCGTTCCGAAAAAACCCCCGAAGTGCTTCTGCTCAAGGGGCTGATCAACGCCAGCGTCAGCTTCGAACTGCATAAGCGCGGGCGTTCCCACAAGGCGCCGGGCCCGTGGAACGTCTATATGAAGTACCGCGAACACCTGGCGCGGATCGGCGGCAAAAACCCGCTCTATTTTGAACTCGATGACGCCGTGCATGCCATTCAAAGGAGATTGGATGTCTGAGTTTGCCGATGCGATGCAGTTCCGCCACGCCTGCAAGCGTTTCAGGGAAGAGAAGATTCCGGAAACACAGTTCGGGCAGATCCTGGAGTTCGGCCGCATGTCGCCGTCCTCGTTCGGGATGGAGCCGTGGCGCTTTCTCGTCATTGACGACGCGGGGCTGCGCGAAACCCTGCGCCCGTATTGCTGGGACCAGCCCCAGATCACGGAGTGCAGCCATCTGCTCGTCATTACCGCCGACAACGAAAGCATCCGGCCGGGGACGGAGTACGTCAAAGCGATGTTCGCGCGCCGGGGCCTTCCCGAAGAGGCTTACGGGCGCTACCTCGAGGTCTACAAAAACCATATGACCCCGCAGTTTCACAGCCGCGAAGCCGTCGAGGCGTGGACCCACAAGCAGTGCTACCTCGCCGCGGCCAACATGATGACGGGGGCCGCGGCGCTCGGCATCGACAGCTGCCCCATCGAAGGCTTCGAAAAAGCGAACGTGGAAGCGGCCCTGGACCTTGGTCCCTCCCGTTCGGTCGCACTGATCATCGCCTTCGGCTACCGACGGAACGAACCGTCGGCGCATTTCCGGCTGCGCCCGGAGGAGATCATCGAGCGACGGTAACCCGGAGTGCCGTCCGGGGGAGCGCTTGAGACGAATCGGATATAATACAACCCATGCAGAACCTTTTTGAAGAAGTTGAGACCCTTGACCGACGCTGTTACGACGCCTACGGGCTGAGCGAAGCGCTCTTGATGGAGCATGCCGCCGAAGCGATGGCGGTACAGGTCCGCAACCGTATTGCAGCGGGGAGCGCCGTCGCCGTCGTCTGCGGCCCCGGCAACAACGGGGCGGATGGACTGGTACTGGCGCGCCTGCTGCACGGCCGATACGCGGTACGTGTTGTGCTCCCGCTCGGAGCGAAATCGTCGATGGCGCAGCGGCAGCTCGAGCGGCTTCGGAAACTCGGGGTTCCCGAAGCGGAGCGCCTTGACGGGTGCGATGCCGTCGTCGATGCGCTGTTCGGCAGCGGGCTTTGGAGGCCGCGGGGCGAAGCGGTACTGGGCCTGGTCCGGGATATGAACCGCCAAAAGGCGTTCAAAATCGCCTGCGATATGCCGACCGGCCTGCGCCGGGACGGCACACTCGATGCCGAGGTGTTCCGCGCCGACCTGACGGTGACGATGGGGGCGCTCAAACGCGGTATGTTCAGCGATGCGGCGAAAAACGTTGTCGGTGAGATCGCCGTGGCAGACCTCGGGGTCGACCGAAGCCTTTACGAGACGGAGTCCGGCTGGAAGCTGCTCGACCGCGATGACCTCCACCTGCCGCTGCGCGAAAACGCCGACGTGCACAAAGGGAGTTTCGGCCACCTCGGCGTCGTCTGCGGCGAGAAGAGCGGCGCGGCCGTTCTTGCCGGCAAAGCGGCGCTGCGCTTCGGGACGGGGCTGGTGACGCTGCTCTCCAACGAGGAGGTGAACATCCCCTACGAGCTGATGCAGTCACACCTGCGCCCCGAAACGGTCAATGCGGTTGTCATAGGCATGGGGCTGGGGCAGGAGTTCTCCGAGCACGAGCTGCGCGAACGGATCGACGGGGAGATCCCGCTCGTGTGCGACGCCGACCTCTTCGCGCACCCGATGCTCGGAGAAGTGCTGAAGCGCACATCCCCGGTGCTGACGCCGCATCCCAAGGAGTTCGTGACACTGCTGCGCCGCACGGGCCTGGCCGACATCGACGTCGCGACGCTGCAGTCGGACCGCTTCGGATACGTCGAAGCGTTCTGCCGCGCCTATCCCGGTGCGGTGCTGCTGCTCAAGGGGGCCAACGTCATCATCGGGCAGCGGGATCGCTTCTTCGTCAATCCGCACGGAACCAACGCCCTGGCCAAAGGCGGCAGCGGCGACGTGCTCTCGGGCCTGATCGGGGCACTGCTGGCCCAGGGCTATGCCCCGCTGGAGGCGGCGATCCATGCCTCTTTGGCGCATACCGAAGCCGCGGTGCGCTTCGAGGGACAGCGGTATGCCCTGACGCCGGACGTTCTCATCGAAGGGGTCGGACGCTTATGAGCAAACGGATCGTCGTGCTGTTCAGCGGCGAGGGGACGAACCTTCAGAAGCTGATGGAGACCCTCCCGTCGCGGGGGATCGAGATCGCCTGCGCGATCACGAACCGGCCGGCGGCCCGCGGGATCGAGAAGGCCCGCCGTTTCGGTGTCCCCGTGGAGGTCATCGACCACACCAAATTTGCGACACGCGAGGCCTTTGATGCCGCCCTTGTCGAAATGATCGAGAAATATCATCCCGACCTGACGGTGACGGCGGGCTTTATGCGCATCCTGACCCCCGTTTTTACCGAGCATGTCAAGGCGATCAACATTCACCCGTCTCTGCTGCCCAAATACAAGGGGGCGAATGCCATCGCCCAGTCTTATGCCAGCGGCGACAAAGTCTGCGGCGTGACCGTGCACTGGGTGAGCGGCGAACTTGACGGAGGCGAGGTGATCGCGCAGGCGTCGTTTGAATGCAACGAGAACATGGATGCGGAGGCATTCGAAGCGGCGGTGCATGCCCTCGAATACGAGCTGCTGCCCGATACCGTCTGCGCGCTGCTGGCGCAGGAATGAAACAGGTCGAGGGGATTGGGGCGGATTAGAGGTCTTTTTTAGGCTGCAACCGTAAGATATGATATAGAATAGCTGTGTTATAACGCGGCAGCATTAATCATCGGGCCGTAAATCGAACGGTTTGCGCCTGAACGGAGAGAGAAAAACCATGAGCGACACACTGAAAATAGGAAAATACGAATTCAACAGCCGCCTGATCGTGGGCAGCGGAAAATACAAAGACTTTGAAACGACGAAGGAGGCGACGCTCGCGTCGGGCTCCGAACTGATTACGGTCGCCGTGCGCCGTCTGAACATTACGGACCCGGACAAAGAGAACCTGCGCGACACCTTCAAGGGCACCGGCGTGCAGTTCCTGCCGAACTCCGCGGGCTGTACGACGGCCGAAGAGGCGATCACGACGTTTCGCCTGACCCGCGAAGCGACAGGCATCGACCTGATCAAGCTGGAGGTGATCGGCGATACGCAGAAAACCCTCTATCCGGACGTCCTTGAGACGATCAAGGCGTGCGAAGTCCTTTCCAAAGAGGGCTTTACGATCATGGCCTACACGTCCGACGACCCGATCATGGCCAAACGCCTTGAAGATGCGGGCGCGCACGCGATCATGCCGCTGGCCGCGCCGATCGGTTCGGGTCTGGGGATCCAGAACCGCTACAACGTCGTCTTCGTACGTGATGCGGTCAGCGTTCCGGTGATCGTCGATGCGGGCATCGGCTGTGCTTCGGATGCGGCGGCGGCGATGGAGCTCGGCGCCGACGGCATCCTGACCAATACCGCGATTGCGCAGGCAGACGACCCGATGACGATGGCGGTGGCGATGAAGCACGCCGTCCTTGCGGGCCGCATGAGCTATCTGGCCGGACGCATCCCGAAGCGTCCCTACGCGACGGCCTCTTCGCCGGTCGACGGGATGATCCAGTTCTAAACTTTTCCCTTCGGCGGGCTTCTAAGCCCCGCTTCAGGGCCGGAACGCCACCCTTCACTAATCACTAATCACTAATCACTAATCACTAATCACTAATCACTAATCACTAATCACTAATCGTGTCAGCTGCCCTGCCACGGCCGCGCTGTGTTCGCCGATGCCGCCGGTGAAGACAATGGCATCGATCCGGTCGAGCAGGACGGCGTAGGCGCCGATGTATTTGCGGATGCGGCGGACGAACAGTTCGAAGGCGAGCAGCGCGTCGGGCTCCTCGTTGCGCATGCGCGCTTCGATGTCGCGCATGTCGTTGGTGCCGGCGAGGCCCTTCAGGCCGCTCTCATGGTTGAGCAGATCGTCCAGCGCCTGCGCTTGCATCCCGCTTTCGCGCGAGAGGTAGGCAAGCAACCCCGGGTCGATATCGCCGCTGCGCGTCCCCATGACGAGCCCTTCTAGGGGCGTGAAACCCATGGAGGTGTCGATGCTGCGGCCGTTGCGGATGGCGCAGGCGCTCGCCCCATTGCCCAGGTGCAGGGTGATGAGGTTGAGCGCGTCGGGCGATTTTCCCATACGCGCGGCGCATTCGCCGGCCACGTAGGCGTGCGAGGTCCCGTGGAAGCCGTAGCGCCGCACGGAAAGCGCTTGGTAGAAACGCTCCGGGATCGCGTAGCGGAAGGCGGAAGGCGGCAGGGTGTGGTGGAAGGCCGTATCGAAGACCGCGACCTGCGGCGTGTTCGGCGCCAGGGCGCGCATGGCGCGGATCCCCAAGGCGTTGGCCGGGTTGTGCAGCGGGGCCAGCGGGCTGAGGGACTCGATGGTCTCCAGCACGTCGCTGTCGATCCGTACCGGGGTGCTGAACCGTTCACCGCCGTGCACGACCCGGTGGCCGATCCCCTCAAGGCGGTCGAAACTCTCGATGATCCCGTTGGAGATGAGCAGTGCCTGCATCGCTTCAAGCGCTCCGTGGTGGTCGGCGATGGGTTTTTGCAGCCGGAAGACGTCCTGGCACCCGTGCATCACCGCCTGCGAATCGTCCCGCCCGATGTTCTCGACGAGGCCCGAGACGATGACCTGTTCCGCCTGCATCTCGAAGAGCTTGAACTTCACCGACGAACTGCCGCAGTTGAGGACCAGGATTTTCATGCGCCGTCTTCCTGCGCCTGGATGGCGGTAATGGCAACGGTATTGACGATGTCGGTGACGCTGCAGCCGCGGCTGAGATCGTTGACCGGCCGGTTGAGGCCCTGCAGAACGGGACCGATTGCAACGGCCCCCGCGGAGCGCTGCACGGCCTTGTAGGTATTATTGCCGGTATTGAGATCGGGGAAGATGAAAACGGTGGCCTGCCCCGCGACGGGACTGCCCGGCATCTTGCTTTCGCCGACGTACGGATCGATGGCGGCATCATATTGCATCGGACCGTCTACGATCATGTCGGGGCGCGAGGCGCGGACGATCGCGGTGGCCTCGCGCACGATGTCGACGTCGCCGCCGACGCCGGAATCACCGGTGGAATAAGAAAGCATCGCGATGCGGGGTTCGATCCCGAAACGCTGCGCCGTCTCGGCCGAAGCGATCGCGATTTCGGCCAGCTGCGCCGCGTCCGGGTTCGGGTTGACGGCACAGTCGGCATAGACGAGCACCCGGGTGTCGAAGCACATGAAAAAGCAGCTGGAGACAATGGTCTGTCCTGACGCCGTCTTTATGGTCTGCAGTGCGGGAAGGATGGTTTCACGCGTCGTATGCGTCGCGCCGCTGACCATGCCGTCGCATTCCCCGAGGGCGACCATCATCGTCGCAAAGAGCGTCGGGTTGCTCATGGCGTCATAGGCGCCGTCCATGGTCACCCCTTTATGCTCGCGCATCCTGAAGTAGGCCTTTGCCAGCTCCTTTTTTCGCGTTTCATCGTTGGGATCGACGAAGGAGGCAAGCGCCAGGTCCAGGCCGAGCGAGGCGGCGTGCGTTTTGATCTTCGTCTCGGAGCCCACGAGCGAGACGCGGACGATCCGCCGCCGAAGCAGGATGTCGGCGGCCCTGAGAATGCGGTCGTCCGATGTTTCGGGAAGGATGATGGTTTTCAGCTCCCGGGCCGCGCGGGCGAAGAGACGGTGTTCAAACATGGCGGGGGTGACAATTCCCGGTGCCGGTGCGGCGATCCGCGCTTCGATCGCTGCCGCATCGATGTTGTCGCTGAAGGTGCCGAGGGCCGTTGCAATCTTCTTGGGCGAGGACGCATCGATGCGCGGGCACAGATTGCGGACGGAAAACGCCGCCTCCATCGTCTCTTTTTTCAGGTGCAGCAGGGGGATCTGGATGCCGTCGATGCCCCGGATAAGCTTCAGCACGGCGGCAGAGGGGGTGAAGTTGCCGGTGAGCAGGATCGCGCTGACCGTGGGAAAGTTTCCTGCGTAGTTCGCGACCATTGCTCCCAGGATGATGTCCGCGCGGTCGGCGGAGACGATGATGAAATCATCGGCTTCGAGGCGGGCGAGAAAGTGTTCCAGGTGCATGGCGGCGATCTTCGGAGCCGCGATCAGGCGCTGCAGCTGCTCTTCGGAGCCGATCAGAACCTCGGCTCCGAGCGCCCTGGCCACCTGTTGCACATTGTGGCGGTCCAGGACGTCGACTTCGGGCAGGAACGCAACGGGTTCGGGCACGCCCGGACAGAACGCCGTGTCGCTGCGGTGCGCCGCATAGAAGGCCTCCCCGCAGCGGTTTGCAAAGAGCATGAACAAAGAGGCGCCCTGCTTTTTGATGGCATGGGCCCAGAGCCGGAGCACCTCTTTGAGGCTGCTTTCGCTTTCCCCACCGGCCGGCACCACTCCGATGACGGGGGCGCCGAAGTTCTTGGCGAGTTCGACATTGAGGTCAAAGTCGATCAGCCGGGAAAGCCGTTCGTCGACTACGCCTTCGCACAGGACAAAATCGTATTGCGACAGCAGGGCGCTGTGCCGCTCAATCAGCTGTCCGACCAGGAGATCCTGCCGATCTTCGGAGAGCATCCGTTCCGCTTCGGATACGGTGAATCCGACGGCGGATTCATAGGACTGCTGCAGGCCGAAATGGGTCAAAAGGGTCTGCGTATTCGGGTCTTTGGCATCGCTGTCGGGGATCAGGGGCCGGAAGATGGCCACGCTTCCGCGCAGCCGGATCAGCAGCTCGGTAAAACCGATCGTGACAAGCATGCTGCCGGATTTGCGCGATTTTGAAACGACATAGAGGGAACGTACGGCATCGGGATTCATAGCGATAATGAACCATAATACCGTAAGTGCTGCATATAATCTGATGTATAAGGTCGTCCCCTATCTTATCCGGACGAAAGTGCCGCAGATCGTTGGAGAGATGACCGGCGGGACGCTGCAGGTGGAAAAAGCGTATCTCAACCCGTTTGTCCTCAACCTCGAGGTGCGGGGCATCCGTTTTTACGGACCGGAGGAGGCGCCGCTTCTGACCCTGCGCCGAATCGACGTCAACCTCGATGTCGTGCATCTGCTGTGGGGCAGACTGGCCATCGAGTACCTCGGGATCCATGGCCCGAAACTCTACATTGTTCAGGAAAAAGACGGCCGCTTCAATTTCGACTGGCTCATGCAGCATCTGGAGGCAAAGCAATCCTCCGAAGCGGCGCCTGAAGAAAGCGGGGACGGTTTTTTGCGCGGCCTGACGCTGAAGGTGTTTGAGCTCGATGACGGCAGCGTGGATTTTACCGACCTCTCCCGTCCGGAGCCGCTGCACCTGCAGATCGAGCCCGTCGGACTGACACTGACGGGGATCGATACGCGGGGCAAAGGACGCAACGCTGTGCATTTTTACGCGGGGACCGGAAGCGGCGGCGTGCTGGATGTCAAAGGCACCATCCGTGCGTTCGACCCGGTAGCGATGCACGGCGAGGTGGCGTTCGATGCCGGAAAGCTTTATCCGGTTTACCATTTCCTGCAGAGCATCAGCACGCTGGAGCTTGCCGACGGCCGGGTCCAAATAAATCTGGCGTATGATGTGGATTTATCGGACCTGAACGCGACCAAAGTCGACGATATCAACCTCTCGCTCCGGCGGCTTCGGATCGCATCGAAAACGGATCACAGCGACGTGCTGCGCATCGGTGCGCTGTCCGCCGCTGCGGGTCCGGTCTACCCGCTGCGCAGCGAGGCGAACGTAAGGTTCGTGACGGTGGATGACCTCTATGGCGCGTTCGAACGCCTGGGGGACGGCTCCTTCAGCTGGCAGCACTTTATGACGGACGGACCGGAGGAAGGTGCGGCCGC
>JARROU010000051.1:0-6898 GCA_037383585.1 Campylobacterales bacterium
AACACCAACATCTGTAACGAATGCGTCACGACCTGTTCGTCGATCCTCCAAAAAGAGGTGCGCTACGAACAGCAGGAGCAGCTGCACCAGGAGCTGCCCAAACCGGAAAAGATCGTCTCGTTCCTCGACAAGTACATCATCGGGCAGGAGGACGCGAAAAAAGTCCTCTCCGTCGCGCTGTACAACCACTACAAGCGGATCGAGAACCCGATCTACAACAACGTCGAACTGGAAAAGTCGAATATTCTTCTGCTCGGGCCGACGGGGAGCGGCAAGACCCTGCTCGCCAAATCGCTGGCCAAGATCATGAACGTTCCCTTCGCCATCGCCGACGCCACGGCGCTCACCGAAGCGGGCTACGTCGGAGAAGACGTCGAGAGCATTCTCTCGCGCCTGCTGGCCGCCGCGAATTTCGACATCGAACTCGCCCAACGCGGGATCATCTACATCGACGAGATCGACAAGATCGCCCGCAAGTCCGAGAGTTCGACGATGGGCCGCGACGTTTCCGGCGAAGGGGTCCAGCAGGGACTGCTGAAGATCCTGGAGGGCAGCGAAGTCTACGTCCCGGTCAAGGGCAGCCGCAAAAACTCCACAACGGAGACGGTCCTGTTCGATACGACCCACGTCCTTTTCGTCTGCGGCGGCGCCTTTGTCGGACTCGTCCCGGACAAACATACGAAACGCACCAACAAGGTCGGCTTCGCGAAAGTCCAGAAAAGCGAGGCCGTCGATTTCAAAGTCGACCAGAGAGCGCTGGTGCACTACGGCATCATTCCCGAGTTCATCGGCCGTATCCCGGTCATCGCCCAGCTGCGCGAACTGGATAAAGACCAGATGGTCCAGATCCTAAAAGAGCCGGACAACGCGCTGATCAAGCAGTTCCAGGCGCTGTTCGACATGGACGGCATCGCCCTGGAGTTCGAGGACAAGGCGCTCGAAGCGATCGCCCAGCAAGCGATCGACAAAGGCGTCGGCGCGCGCGGCCTGCGCGGCATCATCGAGGAAGTGATGCTGCCGCTGCAGTTCAGCTGCCCGTCAAAAGAGAACCTCGAGAGCGTCACGATCACCGAGGCGGTCGTCAAAGACCCGACCACCGAACCGATCTACACCTACAAAAAAGAACAGAAGGAGGAAAGCGCCGCCGAGGCGTGATCTTTTCCACGCCGTTGTAACGGTGCCCCGCTCCCGAAACCGTGGGAGCCTTCCTGTCATATGACTCCGAACCACCTTCATCCACTCCGTACCGATAACTGTTTTACGAACTGAAAGCACGTAAAATAAAACTTTCTGACAAACATTTGTACTTTTTTTCCGAAAATAGCCGTCATACCCCTCTTCTCGAATAAATTTTGCATTTATTCATACAAATCTCCCTTTTCACCAGACTGGGAAAACACCGAACTCAAGAGGAATACCCAATGCGCGTCTACCTGGATAACAATGCCACTACGAAGATCGACCCCCTGGTCAAAGTCAAAATGCAGCCCTTTTTCGAGGACCTCTACGGCAACCCGAATTCGCTGCACCAGTACGGGATGGAAGTCCGCCCGCACCTGAACAAGGCGATGGGCGAGCTCTACGATGCCCTCAATGCACCGGACGAGGACGACATTCTCATCACCTCCTGCGCGACGGAAAGCAACAACACCGTGCTGAAGGGGATCTATTTCAAGCACATCCTGAAAAACCCAGAGAAAAACCATATCGTCACGACCTCCGTCGAGCACCCCTGTATCCTCGATACGCTCCACTTCCTCGGCGACTACGGCGTGGACGTCACGTACGTCGATGTCGATGAGAACGGCGGGATCGACCCCGAAGCCGTCAAAGCAGCCGTCACGGACAAGACGGTCCTCATCTCGATGATGTGGGCCAACAACGAGACCGGGATGATCTTCCCGATCGAAGAGGTCAGCGCGTTTGCAAAAGAGAAAGGCATCCTGATGCACACCGACGCCGTCCAGGCGATCGGGAAACTGCCGGTCGACCTCAAAAAGGTCGACGTCGACTACCTGACCTTCTCCGCGCACAAGTTCCACGGTCCCAAAGGGGTCGGCGGTCTGTACGTCAAAAAAGGCAAGGCCCTGCCGAACCTGCTGCACGGCGGCGAACAGATGGGCGGCAAGCGCGCCGGGACCCTCAACGTCGCCTACATCGTCGGCATGGGGCTGGCGATGAAACAGGCGGCCGGCCACGTCGAAAAGATGAACACCGAGGTGCGCCGCCTGCGCGACAAACTCGAAGACGCGCTCGCCCTGATCCCCGACACCATCATCGTCGGACCGCGCGACAAGCGCACGCCCAACACCCTCCTGATCTCGCTGCGCGGGATCGAGGGCGAAGCGATGCTGTGGGACCTCAACCGCGCCGGCATCGCCGCGTCCACGGGTTCGGCCTGCGCCTCCGAATCGCTCGAGGCCAACCCGGTGATGAGCGCCATCGGCGAAGACCCGGAACTGGCGCACACGGCAATGCGCCTTAGCCTGTCACGCTTCACGACCGAAGAGGAGATCGACTACACCATCGAGGTCTTCACCAAGGCCGCCGAGCGCCTGCGTTCCATCTCTTCGACGTACGCCTATACGAACGAAGCCGGCTGATGCGTTACCTGATCAACGTCCGCGTCGACGGCGACAAGAAACGCACCTACCCCATCGATGCCGGTGACGAAACGGAAGCCCGTGAGCGCCTGCTGCTAAGGCTGCCCCCGCAGCAACGCGACGGCCTGATCGTGGATGACATCAAGATCGACCCCGCCTCCCTGATCGATACCGATCCCTACGGCATTTTCGGCGAAGAGTAGCCTCTTTTCTCCGCCGGACGGTTCCATCTCCCCCTTCGCGCTCTTGCGTTACCAACCGGTTATTGTATGATATGGATATCCGCCCGACCAAGGAGTGAGGATGTTCAAAGACCGCAAAGACGCCGGCACAAAACTGGCCGAAGCCCTTGGGGCCTATCAGGATACCAACGCCCTCGTACTGGCGATCCCGCGCGGCGGCGCGGAAATCGGCTACGAGATCGCACGGGCCCTGCACGCAGACTTCTCCCTGCTCATCTGCCGCAAGCTTCCCTTCCCCAACGACCCCGAGAGCGGGTTCGGCGCCATGGCCGAGGACGGTTCGCTCTATGTCAACGAGATGGCCGCGCTCTACGTTTCCGACGATCAGCGAAAGCGGATTCTCGAAGAACAGGCCGAAGAGATCAAACGCCGCATTGCAAAGCTGCGCGGCGGCGAAACACTGCCCCCGATCGAGGGACGCACCGTCATCCTGGCCGACGACGGCATCGCGATGGGCTCGACGATGCACGTCGCCGTCGAGCTCTGCCGAAAACAGGGGGCGAAAAAAGTCGTCGTCGCGGTCCCGGTCGCCGGCGAAAAGTCCATAAAAAAATTCTCCGACATGGCCGACGAGCTCGTCGTGCTCGAATCCCCCGTGCCCTTCTACGCCGTCGCGCAGGTCTATGACCGCTGGTACGACGTCAGCGACGAAGAGGTCCTGGTAATCATGCGCAGACCGAGGTAAAGCCGTCTGTGCATCGACCTTTCAAAGGACAAGCCGCTGTCACGATGTTAGACGCTTGCGCTGCGCCGTGTATGCCCACCACACCTTCGGCGCGCCGCCGTTCATGAAGTCCGTCACCGACATCAGCACATCGAGCACGCAGGGGTCCTGCCTTTTGCCCGTCTTCTCGCACAGTTCGCCGAACAGTGCGACCGGGTCGCGCCCCGCCAGCTGCTCCGGCCTTTCGATCCCGATCCGCCGAAGCGTCCGCGCCATCGCCGGGCCGACATTCGGAAGGTCCGTCAACGTTTTGGTCGTTTCGCGTCTGACTTTGTCCGGATGCATCGCAGTTCCTTTTGAGGACCCTATCGCCAGATCCGCGTCAGGTAATCATTGAGCGTGTTCTCGTCCTGGTCATGGTTCCATGCTTCCACGATCATACTCTTGCCGCGTTCGAACGCCAGTGCCTGTTCCTCGTAATACGCTTCCGCTTCGGAGGCGTCCTTGTCGGAGAGCGTCTGAACCAGCGACGCGACCCGCGCATAGTACAGCGGGATCATCGTGTCCATGATCTTGAAGCGCTGGCGTTCGGTATTGTGAAACAGCAGGGCGTAACTGTAGACGATCCGCACCCACACATCCGTCGGCAGATCAAAAGGTGCGTCCTCCTTCTGCTGCGCCAGCGACGAGATGATTTCAAACCCCTCTTTGTCGATATGCGCTTCCCAGAGGCTCGAAAAGTTCGTGTAGCCCATTTTGAAATACTCGATCAAAGCAGGCGTATCCACCTCGATCTTCGGAGGCTCCTCGCTCGGGATATCGCCGTAAAAAGGGATCTCTTCACTCCCTTCCTTTGCTCTCCAGTACTCTGTGTACACCTCCATCATCGAAAAGACGGTACCCACGACCTGCCGGAACATCGGCCCCAGATCCGCCGCCGGGTCCTTCTCTCCGTGGATCTTCATTCCCAGGCGCGTCTGGCAGATGCGCGCGTCCGTCACGATCGCCGTCGTCGTCAGCCAGATGTCGATCCCGAAGCGGGCGATCTCGCTCTCCCAGATATCGTCTTGCAGGTAGCGTTTTAGCATCGTCGCCGAGATGCCGAAGTCGCCGCCGATGGGCTGGCGGATCCGGTAGCCGTAGAGCGCGCGCGTCAGGTTGTAGGCAATCGTATTGGTGATGGTGCCGTCGAATTTGTGCCGCAGGTAGTCGGGCGCGACGAAGTCGTACCCCTCGAACACCGGTTCGATCACATTTTTGACCCAGTCGGGCGTGATCGATTTGAGGTCCGAATCGAACAGGGCCACGGCCTCCGCCTTGAGAAACTCCGCCGCTTCGAAGATCGCACGAACCGCGGAACCTTTGCCCGAAAGCCCCCGGTAGACGCTGACGAGCACCTGCACGTTGTAGGCATCGGCTACGACCTGCGCCGCCGCCTCGCGCGTGTCGTCAGTCGAACCGCCGTCGGCGACGAAAATAAAGGCCCGTTTTTCCGGGTAGTGTTTTTGAAGCCCATCCAGAACATTGCGGATGACATGCTCGATCGAATCCATCGCCCAGAAGGCCGGAATGCCGACGACAAGATCGGCGGAACCGATGTGTTCGATCACATGCTTTGCATCGTCGCGCAGCGCCGTTAAGAATCGGACCGTCTGCATCGTTCGCCTCCCTTTCTTTGCGGAAATCGTATCTGTCTAGTTTAGTCTTTTTATTGTACGAATGCAAATGAGAAGGGGACGAATTTCTGGAACCGTTTTTGCATGAAAGTCGGTATCTTATTCTCAAGGATTACCAACAATGTCAACCGTTCAAAGCTTTATCTACGACAACAACCTGCAGTGGCAGGCATCGTTCAGCGACAAGACGGACAAATACGCCTACGGCTACCGCGGCAGCCTCGTCATCACCCCGGGCAAGGTGCTCTCAGCCGACAAACAGCTCCCGCCGAAAGCGACGGCGACACAGGTGATTCTCGTCACCGATTCCGACACGGTCGATTTCATCGCCTGCGAACTGGAAACGCTTGACTTTTTCGAGCCGTTCGTCGAACGCTACAAAGAGGTGCTCTCTCCCGACGGCCTCTACCTGCTGTTTGTCACCGACCTCGATGCCGACGGCAAGTTCGAATACGAAGGGTTCACTTTCTACGCATTTTCACTCGATGAAAGCTCCGTCTGGAACGAACTGCTCGACCATGCCGACCTCTCCAAGGGGGATCTGAAAAAGCTCAGCGCCGAAGAGAAGATCGACACGGTGTACGACGAGATCAAATCCTCGACGCTCCGGATCTCCGACAAGTCATACGAAGACATCAAAGCGCTGCAAAGCTCTGAGGGCAAAGTCCTTTTCGGCGCCGTCTGATTCTGCCGCACCCTCCGGGGTGTTTTCTTTAACAACCGCTCTCCTCATACGCCTTCAATCAACGCTGCTTTCGTCAGAGCATACCTATCTGTCCGGCATTTTTTATAAATAAAGAGAAAATAAGAGCAAAGGGGAAGTTGTCAGAAAAGAGGGAAAAAGTCCGGAGCAGCGCAGAGGTGCTCCGAACCGTAATACGGCCTGGACTTAGACCGCTTCGGAGCCGGTTTCGCCGGTACGGATACGGATGGTCTTGTCAATGTCGCTGACGAAGATCTTGCCGTCACCGATCTTGCCGGTGCGGGCCGCTTCGACGATCGTGTTGACAACCTGGTCGACCTGATCCTCCTCGACCACCATCTCCATCTTCACTTTCGGAAGAAAGTCGACGACGTATTCCGCGCCCCGGTAGAGCTCGCTGTGGCCCTTCTGGCGTCCGTACCCTTTGACCTCGCTTACCGTCATACCGGTGATCCCGATCTCGGCCAGCGCATCTTTCACATCCTCAAGCTTGAACGGCTTGATGATCGCTTCTACTTTTTTCATGCTTTGAATCCTTTTTCGTTCTTAGAATTGTATCACTATTCGGGAACCGGAGTTCCCGAGCCGTTCCATTAGAGGTTGAACCCGCGTTCCCCGTGGACGGATTCGTCCAGGCCGGCGCTTTCCGTCTCTTCGTCAACGCGTGCACCGCCGGTGATCGCAGAGGCAATCAGGTAGACAATGACCGTACCGACCAGGGTCCACAGACCGACGATGATGACCGACTCGAACTGGACAAAGAGCTGACCCATGCGGTCGCCGCTTGCTTTGAGCGGACCGTCCCACAGAAGGTCCTGGTCGTTCAGAGCGAAGATACCCGTTGCGATCGCACCCCACAGACCGGCAAGGAAGTGGATGCCGAACGCGTCAAGGCTGTCGTCGTAGCCCAGTTTCTTTTTAAGAACCGCGACACCGAAGAAGCCGATGACCGCACCGACGATCCCGACGACGAACGCACCGCCGACACCGACGAAGCCGGCTGCCGGAGT
>JARROU010000052.1:0-10256 GCA_037383585.1 Campylobacterales bacterium
GCCGCCGCCGCCGAGGATCGGCGCGATCTGCTTGATCCAGTCGCCCGCTTTGGCATCGGCGTTCTTGATGCCCGCGGCGATCATCACCTTGTCGCCCTTGACCTGGAAGAGCATCGCGGCGACGCTTTCGTTCACGTTTTTGAGCTCGTCGATACGGCTGTTGACGTCGCCGCTTTTGATCTCTTCCACAAAGACGCTGACCCCGCCGATCGTTTCGGCGTTCAGCGATTCTTTCGCCGCGTTATGGGCATCCTGCAGTTCGGTTTTGAGCGTACCGATCTGCTCTTTGAGGCGGTCGATGCCCGCCAGCACGTCGCGGTTTTTCACGGCCGCTTCCGCCTCGCCGATCAGGTGGCGCTGCTGCTTGAAGTAGTCGTAGGCCGCCTTCGAACAGACCGCCTCGATCCGGCGGACCCCGGCGCTTACCCCGCTCTCCTTCGTGATGATGAACATCCCGATCTCGTTCGTGCTTTCGACGTGGGTTCCGCCGCAGAACTCGATGGACGCGTCGCCGAAACGCACGACCCGGACGCGGTCGCCGTATTTTTCGCCGAACTGCGCCTTGGCCCCGCTCTGTTTTGCGGATTCGATGTCCATCTCCTCCGTCGCGTTGGCCAGTCCCCGCTGTACGACGAAGTTGACGCGTTCTTCGACGGCCGCGATCTCCGCGCTGCTCAGCGCTTTGGGATGGGAGAAGTCGAAACGCAGACGATCCGCTTCAACCAGCGATCCGGCCTGGGAGATATGCTCGCCCAGCTCTTCGTAAAGCGCGGCATGCAGCAGGTGGGTCGCCGAGTGGTGGCGGGTGATCTCCAGGCGCGCTTCGTCGACGATGCCGCGGACGCTGTCCCCGACGTTGATCGTCGCAGTCGCGCGGATTCTCGAAAGGTTGAGGCCGAAGAATTTCTTCGTTTCCAGCACCTCCGCGACGCCTTCGAGCAGGCCGGTATCGCCGCTTTGACCGCCGCTTTCGGCATAAAACGGCGTGTTATCGAGCAGGACCCACCCCTCATGGCGTACATGCAGGCTCTCTTCGCGTTCGAAGCCGGCGCTCAGCAGTGCCAGCACCTTCGCTTCGCCTTCCAGGCGGTCGTAGCCGACGAAGCTGTTTTCGCCGAACTGCTCCAGCAGCGCCTTGAAGTCCCCCTCGACCTGGGCGTCACCGCTCCCTTTCCATGCCGCCTTGGCACGTTCGCGCTGCTCCTTCATCAGGCGGTCGAAAGTCTCGCTGTCAAGTCCGAGACCCTTTTCGCGCAGCATGTCCTCGGTCAGATCGAGCGGGAACCCGAAGGTATCGTAGAGTTTGAAGGCTGTTGCTCCGCTGAACACCTTCTCGGTCTTTTTGAGCTCTTCGTTGAACAGCGCGATGCCGTCCTCGATCGTTTTGAAGAAGCGCTCCTCTTCGAGCATGATCTGCTCTTTGACCACCGCCGCCTTGTCGGCGAGATACGGGTACTGGTGCCCCATCAGCTCCACCACCGTGTCGACGATCTCGTGCATGAACGGCTTGTTGAATCCCAGCAGGTAGCCGTGGCGTACCGCGCGGCGCAGAATGCGGCGCAGGACGTAACCGCGGCCCTCGTTGGAAAAGTTCGTCCCCTGCGACAGCAGGAAGGTGACGGTACGGATATGGTCCGCGATGACGCGGTAGCTCGCCCCGCCCGCGTATTCGTACGGTTTTCCGATCAGGGTTTCGACCTTTTTGATGATCGGCATAAAGAGCGAGGAGTCGTAGTTGCTCAGGCACCCCTCTTTGATGGCGGTGACACGCTCCAACCCCATTCCGGTGTCGATGGAAGGTTTCGGCAGCGGGTTCAGGTTGCCTTTGGTATCGCGCTCGTACTGCATGAAGACCAGGTTCCAGATCTCCAAAAAGCGGTCGCCCTCTCCGCCCATATAGTCTTCCGGACCGTTGAAGTGCTCCGCGCCCTGGTCAACGAAGATCTCCGAACTGGGGCCGCATGGGCCCGTATCGCCCATCTGCCAGAAGTTGTCCGCATCCCCCAGGCGCATGATGCGGTCGGCGGCGATGTGTTTTTTCCAGATCGCTTCCGCTTCGTCGTCACTCTCGTGTACCGTAACCCACAGCTTTTCAACCGGCAGTTCAAGGACTTCGGTGACAAACTCCCAGGCATAGGCGATGGCGTCTTCTTTGAAGTAGTCACCGAAACTGAAATTGCCCAGCATTTCGAAGAAGGTGTGATGGCGGGCCGTATGGCCGACGTTTTCCAGGTCGTTGTGTTTGCCGCCGGCGCGTACGCAGGTCTGGCAGGAAGTGGCACGCGGGTTTTCAGGGACCGGGACCTCGCCCGTAAAGATCGTCTTGAACGGGACCATCCCGGCGTTGTTGAACAGCAGTGTGGCGTCCTCCGGGACAAGCGGGGCGCTCTGGACACGGGTGTGTCCCTTGGATTCAAAAAATTTCAGATAGGCTTCGCGAACATCCATAATCTCATCACTTTAATGCGGCATGCGGCCGCGTAAAATATGCGCGATTATAGCGAAGCGGGGATTAAACTACAGTTGTGCGAGTACCCCGTCGATGTTTTCTCTGATCCCCTTCAGGCGGTCGATGAACTCGAAATAGAACGCTTCGGTTTCCTTATTCGTCTCCCCGGTCTGCCCGACCGATTCGAACCGTTCCATCGCGTCGCGCAGATAATCGCGCTGCTGCGCGCAGGTGTGGCAGACCTCCAGCTCTTCGCACATGCCGTTGTTGAGCATGACGTAGGTCTTGGCGACGCAGTCCGCCAGCTGCATGGCATACGCCCGGTCTTGCAGCATCTCGGCAGAGGCGGGATCGATTTTCGCACTCAGGGCTTCAAACTGTCTTTTGATCGCTTCAACCGTCTGTTTCATGGACACTCCTTTTTCGCCCCCCGGTCAGGGTTCGCGTTTTCATTCCGTCCATCTTAACATAAGTTTTTCTAACAATACACCCAAATTGGCGATCTTACGACTCTTTTTTGCGCAGTCGGTAGAAATAACCCGCGAGCAGCAGGCCCACCAGCCCCAGAAGCGCCAAGGTGATCTCCCTGAGATAGGCATGCAGCAGCGATTCGTTCTCCCCGATAAAATAGCCCAGCAGTACCAGGACAAGACTCCACAGGCCGGCGCCGAACGCCGTATAGGCCATAAAAGGGGCGATCGGCATGCGCGCCAAACCGGCCGGAATGGAAATCAGCTGCCGGATGCCCGGGATCAGGCGGCCCGAGAAGGTGGAGATAGGACCGTGCTTTTCGAAGAAACGTTCCAGCCGCTCAAGCGTCGCTTCGGAGACAAAGAAATAGCGTCCGAAACGGCGCAGCAGCGGCAGGCCGAGCAGCAGGGCAAGATAATAGTTCACAAGCGCCCCGCTCAGCGATCCCAGCAGCGCCATCACCATCACCATGGCCAGGTTCATCTGGGCCTTGGAAACCAGGTAGCCCGCCGGTACGAGGACGACCTCGCTCGGGAAAGGGACGAACGAACTCTCGACCGCCATCAGCAAAAAGATGCCCGGATACCCGAGCCCCAGGATCGTATCCACCAGCCATTGGGTCAGTTCCGCCAACATCAGCACACCTCCTTGATCGCCCCGAGCATCTGCCGGGCCGCGTCTTCACGTTCGAGTGCGAGCAGCCCGCGGCTTGCCCTCTCCACCCCGTGCTCGAGGATTCTTTCCAGGTCCTCGGGGCTCAAAACGTCTTCACGCACCGTCCAGGAGAGGTCCCGGTCCGAGAGGAAGCAGGCGTTGTAGTATTGGTGGTCCCCTGCCGCGGGGGGGTAAGGGATATAGAGGGCGGGAAGCCCGTTGGCCGCCAGCTCCCACAGGGTGCTTGCCCCCGAGCGGCTGACCGCCAGATCGCTGCGGGCCAGCAGGAGGGGCAGTTCTTTCGTAAAGCCGTACAGCTCCGCATCGATGCCCAGCGCCGCATAGGCGGCCTTGACCCTTTCAAAATCGCGTTCGCCGCACTGATGGATGATCCGGATAAAGCGTTCGCGGAGCATCGGCGCCACCGCGAGCGCAAAATCGTTGATGCCCTTCGCCCCCTGCGAACCGCCCAGAAAGATCACCGTCTCCACCGCCGTACGCACCCGGGCCGTTTCAAACAGCCGACGGTTGACCGGATAGGCCTTTACGGGACTCTGCGGATCATAGGAGCTGAAAAAAAGACGGGCGAAACGGCGCAGAAGGCGGTTGAGCCGGCCGGTCACGGCGTTCTGCTCGTGGATGAAGAACGGGATGCCGAGGCTGATCGCCGCAAAAGAGGCCGGTGCGGCCGAAAAACCGCCGACACTGATCACCGCGTCGGGCCGGTAGCTTCGCAGGATGCTTCTGGCCTGCGCGGCGGCACGTGCGACGCGCAGCAGCGCCGTCAGCTTTGAGAAGCCGCGCCGGTTGACGACGCCCGTCGTGTTCAGGAAATGCGTCTGTGCGAATGCGGAATCCTTTTCGAACCACATCCGGTCCTGGCCGGTGATCGACCCGATGAAGACCGCCTCGTCGCCTTCGGAAACCATGGCCTCAAGAAGTGCTTTTGCAATGGCGAGATGCCCGCCGGTCCCGCCGCCTGTCACTACAAATTTCAATACTGCGCCTTTTTGGAAATCATCAGGACCATCCCCACACCGACGGCGGAGGCCATCATCGCCGAACCGCCGTAACTTAAAAACGGCACGGAGATCCCCTTGATGGGCGTGATGCCGCTGATGCCGAACGCATTGAGCAAAAAGGCGAACGCCAGCAGCAGTCCGACCCCGACGCAAAAAAACGTTTCGCGGTCCTTGCTCACGCGGTTGGCGACCTTGAAGATGCGCATCAGCATCCAGACAAAGAGGCCGACGACCACGGCAATCCCGAGAAAACCGAACTCTTCGGCAATGCCCGCGAGGATAAAGTCCGTATGCACCTCGCTCAGAAAGCCCAGCTTGAACGTCCCGTTGCCCAGCCCCGTCCCGATCACGCCGCCGTTATGGATCGCATTGAGCGAATGGCTGATCTGGTAGGGCTCCTCGTGCGCCTGGACCCGCAGGTGCGTGGCGATGAACTCGGGCAGAAAAGAGAGGATGGTGTCCTGCGCCATCGACCACCACGACACGATCCGCGCGACACGGTGCTGGGCGGTAAAGATGAAGATGACGAACGCCCCCACGGCCAGCCCCATCAGCACAAGGAAAAAACGGAAACTGCTGCCCGCGAGCATCAGCATGAACAGCAGGGACATTGCGAGGACCATGACCTGTCCGAGGTCCTTCTGCATCACCGCGATCAGCACCATGACGAGCACGAAAAACGCGGCATAGGGAAGGAACTGGCGGAACTCCCCCTTGATCCCCAGCACGCTGTGATGCCGGATTTTGCGCGAGAAGCTCCACGCCAGGAAATAGACGAACCCGATCTTGAAAAATTCGACGGGGGCGACCGATACGCCGGCGATCCGGATCCAGCGTTTCGCCCCGCCGACCTCCGTCACCAGCGACGCGGGCATAAAGGGCATCGCGATCATCAAGAACAGCCCGCCGAAGAAGAGCGCAAATCCCAACCGGCCCAGCCAGACGTCGGGATCAAGCTGTGCGATCGACCAGATGAGCACGATGGAAAAGAGACCATACACCATCTGGCGCACGGCAAAGTGCATCGGGGCATAATCGAAATACACCACGGTGTAGGCCGAAAGAGAGTAGATCATCACGATGCTGATGGCGATCAGCGTGGAAGCAGTGACGAACAGGGTTCTATCGGGCATACATTCTCCGGCTTTTTGGGATGTATTTTAACTTCCGCTCGCTGTGGTTCGCCTTGAAGAAGCCCCCGTCACTTGCAGGTATGGTTGGGCAGCCGGAAGGTCTGTGCCCCGCCGAAATAGAGCGTATTGTTTTCCTCTTTCACCCGGTAGCGCTCCCGGATGCCGCCGGCAAGCTCCAGCGTCAGCACGTTTTCATCCAGATGCCATTGGCCCCGGCGCACGAGGGTCCGCCGGGAGGTCTCGTTCCCCACGGTATAGACCCCTTTTAGCACGGCATTGCCGTCGCTGCACAGCCACACTTCGCGCTTCTCGCTGAACGACCCCCGGCGGGCGTAGAACACGAAATGTCCGCCCACGATCTTGCGGTACAGGCCCCTGACATGGTGCGGCAGTGCCCGGATCGGCGTAAAGCCGATGCTGTCGCCGAGCGAGAGCATCGTCTGGCGCATCGCCTTGTATCCCCCGGGGGC
Organism: Campylobacterales bacterium; assembly: GCA_037383585.1. Taxonomy (GTDB): domain Bacteria; phylum Campylobacterota; class Campylobacteria; order Campylobacterales; family Sulfurimonadaceae; genus Thiomicrolovo. Next base: position 6,200 of record JARROU010000052.1, read on the forward strand.
GAAGAAACCGTACAGCACCACCGCCCGCCGCTGCGAGCCCGTCACAACGTACAGCAGCGCCTGCGAAAACGTCTCGGAACCCTCCACATCGTAAAGCCGGTAGTACAGCGACGAACGCATATGGTGGACCTGCATGGGCGAAAAAAGTTCCAGCCCGTAATACTCGATCCGCTCGGGCAGCATCTTCAACGGGGAGCCGAGCACGCTGACATTGGTTTCAAGAAGGATGCGGCTTGCATCCGAATGCGACTGCAATACAAGCGGCCCCTGTTCCGATGCAAGCTGGGCTTCCCACTGCGCAGGAAGCATGAACGATGCTCCCAGGTTCGGAGCGCTCAGGTTCAGCGGGCCGGTATACACCCGGCCGGGTTCCAATTCCTCCGCCGGCAGCGCTGCAAAGAGCAGAAGTGCCAGCATCAATGCGCGCAATATCATGGGCACACTATACACTAACCCGCCTTTCAAGCGCAAGACGCTATAGTCGCATTACTAAAGGCCGCCTCTGAAATCTGCACAGGGTTTTCAGAGAGGCCCTAAAGACGTTCACGAACCCCAAAGGCGGATTCATCAAGATGCCCACCACAGCACACAGCAAATCGAAGAAGATCATTCTCCTCTTTTTTCTGATCGCCTTCGCCTTCGGCGCCTTTGCCCTTGTCATGGGCTACAACATCTCTCCCAAACGGGCCCAGTACCTCAAGAGCCTCGCGTTCGAGCTGCGCAGGCTCGGCGTGTTCATCGAGTACGAAACGGCAGGCGGCGGCACCATTCTGCACGGGCTGGGCATCGTCGAAAGCGGCGAAGCCCGCGTCTACCCCTACGGGGACCTGCTGACGCCGCTGATCGGCTATCCGCGCAAATTCGAAGCGGACGGCTATACGCGCAACCGCGGCATCAAGGGGCTGGAAAAGCAGTTCGACGATATGCTGCAGGCGCGCCGCAACGGGTATGCCTATGCGCCGCGCGACGTCAACAACTACAAACGCCTGACCAAAGAGAGCCTCTACACCCCGCCGCTTGACGGCTATGACATGCAGTTGACCATCCCGGTCACCCTGCAGATCCGGGTCGAGCGCATTGCCGATGCCATGAAAGCCTATCTGCGGGCCGAAGAGGTCATGGCCGTCATCATGGACCGCCGAAGCGGTGAAGTGCTCTCCCTGGCGAGCTCCAACCGTTTTCTGCCCACCCGCATCAAAAAAAGCGACTACAGCGCGCTCAACACCGGAGCGCTCGAGTACAGTTTCGAACCCGGGTCCGTCCTCAAGCCGCTCGTCTTTTCCATTCTGCTCGAACACGGCAAAGTCAATCCCTTCGACATCGTCAACGGGCACGGCGGACGGTTCAGAATGGGGCGCAAGGTGATCACCGACGAGCATAAATTCGACTGGATCAGCGCGGAGAACGTCATCGTCCACTCCTCGAACATCGGCATCGCGCAGCTCGCACAGAAGCTCGACGGGGACGAGTTCTCCGAGGGACTGAAAACCTTCGGCATCACCCTGCCGACGGGGATGCGACTTCCCTACGAAAAATCCGGAACGATGCCGAGCATACGGCAGCTGAATGCCGAGATCTACAAGGCGACGACCGCCTACGGGTACGGACTGCGCGTCAACCTGATGCAGCTGATCAAAGCCTACAACGTCTTCAACAACGGCGGCAGGGCCGTCACGCCGACCGCCGTCAAACAGCTCTTCGATTCCGCCACGGGCAAAACCTATGTGCCCGAACGCGAGGAAGCGGTCCAGGTGCTTTCGCCCTCCACGGCGGAACGGATGAAAAAGATCCTGGTCAAGACGGTACAGGAGGGGACGGGCGTCGGCACGATCACACCGGGCATTGAAGTCGGCGGGAAGACCGGCACGGCCCATATCGCCGAAGGCGGCCGTTACGTCAACAAGTACAACACCTCGTTCCTCGGGTTCGCCAACGACGGACAGGGGCACCGCTATACGATCGGCGTGACCGTCATCAAGCCGAAAAAATACCATTTCGCATCGCTGACCGCCGTCGCCGTCAACAAGAAGATCGTCGATATGATGGTGCGCGAGGGGTATCTCGTTCCGGCTCAGCCGGAACAGATGGAGGATGGAAAATGAAGGATGGAGGATTTTTTATTTTCCGTCTCTAATACATTCTCCATCTTCCATCTAAAAATCAGATCCAGATATTGTCCAGCAGCCTGGTCGTCCCGACGACGGCCTCCACCAGTATGATCGTATTGCCGACCTCCACATGCTCAATCGGTTCGAAAGCGCGGTTGACGATGGCGACGTGCTCGACCTCCAGCGGTTCGAGCACCCCCAGCATCTCGGCCTCGAGCCGGTCGCAGAGCAGCACCCCCTGCCCGACCAGGTGCGAAGCGCGGGTCAGCGACCGCGAGATCTTCAGTGCCTCGGTGCGCTCCTGCGGCGAAAGGTAGGCGTTGCGCGAACTGAGCGCCAGACCGTCGCTGTCGCGCACGGTATCGCACGGCACGATTTCGACGTCCATAAAAAGGTTTGCCACCATCGTCTGGATCAGCATGAGCTGCTGGGCGTCTTTTTTCCCGAAGTAAGCCCGTACCGGCCGGACGATGCCCAGCAGCTTGTTCACCACCGTCAGCACCCCGCTGAAGTGCCCGGGACGGGAGGTGCCTTCAAGAATATAGCCGCGGACGTCCGGCGCGACCAGGCTCACCTCGTCGCGGCCGTACATGTCATCGACATCGGGGTAGAAGAGGTAATCGACGCCGGCCAGGCTGCAAATCTTTTCATCCGCCTCTTTTCGGCGCGGATAGGTGTCAAGATCCTCGCCGGCTAGGAACTGCGTCGGATTGACGAAAATGGAAACGACGACGATATCGTTCGCTCTTCTCGCCGCTTCGATCAGTGTTTTGTGGCCGATGTGCAGCGCCCCCATCGTCGTAACGAAACCGACGCTCCCCTGCTCCGCTTTAAGTGCAGCTTTCAAGGCGTGCGGGCTCTTGATAATCTCCATGTTTTAAGCCTCGATTGAATATAATCGACATTATACTCACAGCAATATTACGGAGACTTTTTTGGACCACTACGAATACGGCGAACTGCTCAAAACACTGAAATCGAAAATGGAAAATATTACCGGGGTTGTGCAGCCCGATGCCATTAACAAACGTCTGGGAGAGATCGAAACGCTCGAGAACTCCCAGGATTTCTGGAACGATGCCGCCAACGCCGCGGTTGTACAGAAAGAGAAAACCCAGCTGGAACGCAAACTGGAAAAATACGAAACGGCGGCCGGAGCGCTTGAGGATGCCGCCGACCTCTACGACATGGCCAAAGAGGAGAACGACGAAGAGACGATCCAGACCCTTTTTGAAGAAGCCCCCGGACTCGAAGAAAATGTCCGCGGCATGGAAATCCAGGTGCTGCTCAGCGGCCCAAACGATACCAACAACGCCATCGTTTCCATCCACCCGGGTGCGGGCGGTACGGAATCCCAGGACTGGGCATCGATCCTGCTGCGGATGTACACCCGCTGGGCGGAACGGCGCGGTTTCAGCGTCGAGACGCTGGACTACCAGACGGGCGAGGAAGCGGGGATCAAGGATGCCTCGATCATCATCAAGGGTGAAAACGCCTACGGCTACCTCAAGGTCGAAAACGGTATCCACCGTCTCGTACGCATCAGTCCCTTCGATTCGAACGCCAAGCGCCACACCTCCTTCACCTCCGTCATGGTCTCCCCCGAGATCGACGACGACATCGACATCGTCATCGAGGACAAGGACATCCGCATCGATACCTACCGGGCTTCGGGCGCGGGGGGCCAGCACGTCAACAAAACCGAATCCGCCATCCGGATCACGCACATCGCCACGAACATCGTCGTGCAGTGTCAGAACGACCGCAGCCAGCACAAGAACAAGGCGACCGCGATGAAAATGCTCAAGTCCCGCCTCTACGAATACGAACTTGAAAAACAGAAAGCCGAAGAGGAGGGCATCGAAAAGAGCGAGATCGGCTGGGGGCACCAGATCCGCTCGTACGTCATGCAGCCGTACCAGCAGGTCAAGGACACCCGCTCAAACGAA
>JARROU010000053.1:0-8725 GCA_037383585.1 Campylobacterales bacterium
CCGCATCCTCAGCGAAGCGAAATCGCTCTTTGCCATCAATGCCGACGGCAGCTTCGTACTGGGGCTGATCTTTTTCAAAATGATCGAAGCGCTCAAGGTCAAAGAGATCGACCAGATGATCGAATCGCTCGAGACCCAGGTGGGGCGTCCCGAGAGCGTCGCCTTTACTCCGGCACCGCCCAAGACACCGGCCGCAGTCACGCCCGAACCGGCCGAAAAAAGCGCGCCCGAGACGCCGGCACCTGAAGCAGCGCCGGCAGGCACAGCGGAACCGGCAGAAGCAACAGCACCGGAACCCGCCCCGGCCGCGGCACCGGCCCCCGATCCGGCCCTGGCGAAATTCGAACAGCTCTGCGAACGCATCGAAGACCGCAATGCCGAGCTCGGCTCCTGCTTCCGCGAACAGATCGCCTTTGTCTCCTATGAAGACAATGCCCTGACGTGGGAAAGCTGTGCCGAGGGCGACTGCCGCTCCAAACTCAAGCACGGATTCCCCGTGATCAAACAGCTGGTACGGTAGGTCTTCGGATTTGAGACGAAGATCAAGCACAACCCCTGCTCGAAACCCTCCGAGCCCGAACCCTCTTCCGGAGAAACAGGTTCGACCGAAACGCCGGCGGTAACACCGGTACCGGAGCCGCCGATGGCAGAGCGTCATGAAGCGGCAAGCGATGCGATGCCCGAAGAGGTGGAAGAGCGCCCGGCCTATATGGAACCGACGGCCGCCCCTCAAACCGAAGCGCCCGCGCCGCAGAGCGCCTCGATGACCGAAGAGATCGAAACGGGTTCGGGCAGCTGCGTCACCGGCGGCAGTGATCAGGACATCGCCACCCGCGAGATCGACGGTAACGCCATCCTGGAAGAGCCGCTGATCAAAAAAGCCACCGAGCTGTTCGAAGCGACCAAGATCACGATCCAGAACAAGGTCTAGAAGCGCTTCGACGCGGGACGGGAGCTCAGTGCTGCTCCGTGACCTTTTCCCCGAAATCCTTGATGTCGGTCGTGATGCTGTCCGCCGTCTCGTTGATCTGTTTGGTTGAACAGCCGCCAAACAGCACCGCAGCCAGCAGCGCGAGAACCGTCAATGCCCTTGTACGCATGACTTCTCCTTTTTTGGGCAAAATTATAATCCTCTCTCATTTACAATCAGCTTGCCGCACGCCCGGACGCGCTACAATGGCGGAATGCATTCCATCGTTCTGACCACCTTCAACGCGCGCTACAGCCACGCATCGCTTGCGCTGCGCTATCTGTACGCCAACCTGCACGAACTGCGTGAGCAGAGCATCATCCGAGAGTTCGTCATCAACGAGAACCTCCAGCAGATCGCCGAGCGGATTTTGAGCGAACACCCGAAGATCGTCGGGATCAGCACCTACATCTGGAACGCCTCGGACGTTGCGGAGCTGATCGGTATTCTCAAGAAAGTCTCTCCGCAGACCTACATTGTCCTCGGTGGGCCCGAGGCATCGCACCTGCCGCACCGCGTTGACTTTTCACACGCGGACTACATCATCAGCGGCGAAGGGGAAGTCGCCTTTTACGGGCTCTGCCGCGACCTCCTGCACGACCGCCGCCCGGAACCGCGCGTCCTCAAAGCCCCGATGGTCGATGTCGCGAGCATCAAACTGCCGTACGATTATTACGACGAAAACGACATCGCCCACCGCTACGTCTACCTCGAAACCTCGCGCGGCTGCCCCTACCTGTGCGAATTCTGCCTCTCCGCGATCGACGAGAAGATGCGCTATTTCGACATCGACGTCATGACGGACGAATTCGAAAAGCTCTGGCAGCGCGGCGTGCGCAGCTTCAAGTTCATCGACCGCACCTTCAATCTCAAGCTCGCCTATGCGAACAGAATCCTCGACTTCTTCCTTGCCAAGGACGAACCGCTGTTTCTGCACTTCGAAGTCATCCCGGACCATTTCCCCGAAGCGCTGCGCGGCCGGATCGCGCGTTTCGGCCCGGCGGCGCTGCAGCTCGAAGTCGGTATCCAGACCCTCAACCCGAAGATCGCGGACAACATCCACCGGCCGCTGCGGCTGGAGAAGATCAGGGACAACCTGCGCTTCCTCGAGGAGCACACCCACGCCCATCTGCACCTCGACCTCATCGTGGGGCTGCCGGGCGAAACGCTCGAGAGCTTTGCACAGGGGCTCAACACCCTCGTTTCCTGGAGCAGCGGCGAGATCCAGATCGGCATCCTCAAAAAGCTCTCGGGCACGACGATGTCCCGCCACGACGACGCTTTCGGCATGGTCTATGCCGACACGCCGCCTTATGACGTGCTCAAGACCGCCCACGTCTCCTTCGGGGAGATCCAGAAGATGAAACGCTTCGCCCGCTACTGGGACATCCTCTACAACAGCGGGAACTTCAGCGAGAGCGTCCGTATGCTCTGGCCGGACGGCGACGTGTTCAGCGGGTTCGGGGCGTTCAGCGACTGGGTCTACGCCCAGACCGCCGCGACATGGAAGATCGCGCAGGAGCGGATGGCGAAGCTGCTGTTTGCCTACCTGACGGAGCAGAAGGGAATCGACAAAGCCGCTGCGGGGCGCGCCATGGCCTCCGACCTCTCCAAAACCAAAGGCAAACGTCTGCCGGCGTTTTTGCGCGGCTATGCGCCGGAACCCGAAGCGGAAGCGCCGATCAGCGTCTCATCGGCCACGAAACGGCAGCAGCGCCGGCTGTAAAGTCTCCAAAGCGCTAAGACCGTTTGTAGACGGCGTACTGGATGCCGAACCGCCCGGCGAGCATCCCCGCGACGGCATAGACGGCCATCGCGGCATCCGCCCAGAACAGCGCCCCGAATCCGAGGCACAGCAGGGCAAAGCGCACCGGGAATCCCGAAAAAAACGGGGAGCCGCTCCCCTTGGTGAGCTGCCGTATCTGCCAGTACAGGTGCCCGAAATAGAGCAGCGCCGCAACAATGCCGAGCAGGAAATAAAGCAGCGCCGTCATTTCTTGTACAGAAACACCCGCCAGACGGAATAGCAGGCCACCGCGAGACCGATCAGGATCCCCGTCACCGTCCACGACACCGTTTCGGGTCCCGCCGCGAGCCGGTCCGCATACCGTCCGAGGTAGCCGCCGACGACCATCGGCAGCACCACCATCCATCCGATCGCGCCGACGGTCAGCACTTTCTGCCAGAAGATCCCTTTTTTGCGCCACCGTTTCATCCACGACGCCTGCCCGCCGATCTTCTCTTCGAACTTCTTCTTTTCTTCGCCGTTATCCAAGGTCGCGCTCCAGTTCGATAAGTCTTTTGAGAAAAGCCTGTTCCAGGTTGGCCATGTTCACGTGAAAGCGGCTCTCCTGCCGCCGCTGTGCTCGGAACGCCTGCTCGATGTTCTCCCGGAGTTCGCCGACATCGCCGCTTTGGACAAACTCCTTGGTCGTAATCGTCAGGACATTCTTTTTGAACGTGAGGATGCCGCCGTTGAAGGCGAAATACTCCTCCTCCCCCTCGATGACGGCGACGGCGATGGCCGGTTCCAGAATCGTCAGAAACTCGGTATGCCGCGGCAGGATCCCGAACGATCCGCTGCGGTCCTCGCCCCGGAAAAACGAGATGTTTTCGATCTTGTCGGCCTGTGACGGGGTGATGATGTGCGCATCAAAGGTCGGCTTCATCGATGCCCCCTATCATGTAGAAGCGGCTTTCGTCGATCAGGTCCGCCGCGCCGGAGAGGATCTTTTCGCATCCTTTGATCGTCTCGGCCAGCGGGACGCTTTTACCTTTGCGTCCCGTAAAGGACTCGGTGACGTGAAACGGCTGGGTCAGGAACTTCTCCAGCTTGCGCGCCCGGGTGACGAGGAGCCGGTCTTCGGGCCCGAGCTGCTGCATACCGAGCATCGCGATGATGTCCTGGAGCTCGCGGTATTTGACCAGCGTCTCCTTGACCGCTTTCGCGACACGGAAATGCTCGTCGCCGATGATCAGCGGATCGAGCAGCTTGGAGTGCGACTGCAGAGGATCGATCGACGGATAAAGCCCCTTGGCGGCATGCGCACGCGACAGGATGACGGACGTGTCCAGGTGGGCGAACACGGAGGCGACGCCGGGGTCGGTGATGTCGTCGGCGGGGACATAGACCGCCTGCACCGACGTGATCGACCCCCCGCGGGTCGAGGCGATCCGTTCTTCGAGCTCCGCGATCTCATTGGAAAGCGTCGGCTGGTACCCGACGCGCGACGGGATCCGGCCCAGCAGCGTGGAGATCTCCTGGCCCGCCTGGAGGTAGCGGTAGATATTGTCCACGAGCAGCAGGACCTCTTTGTGTTCCTCGTCGCGGAAATACTCGCTCATGGTCAGGGCCGTCAGCGGTGCACGGTAGCGCAGGCCGGGAGCCTCGTTCATCTGCCCGAACACCATGATCGTCTTCTCCATCACGTCCGATTCGCGCATCTGGGCATAGAGCTCGTGCCCTTCGCGGATCCGCTCCCCGATCCCGGCGAAGACCGAAACGCCGTGGTGCATCCGCACGGATTTGAAGATGAATTCCATCAGCAGTACGGTTTTGCCGACACCGGCCCCGCCGAACAGCCCGACCTTGCCGCCGCGGATGAAGGGGGCCAGCAGATCGATGACCTTGATCCCCGTTTCATAGATCTGCGCGCCGCCGCTTTGTTCGGATACGTCCAAAGAGGGCTTGAAAACGGCGCGCGAATGCGCGAACCGCTCCCCTTTTCCGTCAATCGGTCTGCCCAGCGCGTCGAACACCCGGCCGACCGTTTCCGGCCCCACCGGGACCCGGATCCGGTCATTCGTGCGCGTGACGCGCATCCCCTCCTTGACGCCCTGCATCGGCCCAAGGGCCACGGCACGGACGTGATGCGCGTCGAGCTGTTTGCGTGTTTCGAAACGGAGTTCCCGCTGCGCTGTTTCGAGCAGCAGTATCTCGAAGATCGACGGGATCTCCTCTTCGAAACGGATGTCGCATACCGTCGAATTGAGCGCTACGATGGTCCCCTGCATTTCCCTTACTTTTCAAAGCGCCCCTAAAAGCCCTTTGCCGGTTTTTAGGGGCACCCTTTAAACTTTGTTGAAACTTATATGGTCTATTATAGCCTAAACACACCTCCAATAGCGAAGGGGCGGCATAAGATGACCGGACAGGTTTTCCCCGAAGCGGTCTGGACATTCCGGGCGGCGGGACTCGACATTGTCATCACCGACACCGTGGTCACCACGTGGGTCGTCATCCTCGCTTTGACCCTCGCCTCCTTCCTGCTCACCCGGCGGCTGTCCGTCCTGAACCCGACGAAGGCACAGCTGCTGGCCGAACGCATCGTCCTCGCCGTCAAAAACAGCGTCGATACCTCCGACGCCATCCCGCCCTGGACGCTGGTGCCGCTCATCGGCACGCTCTGGATCTACATCGGCGTCATGAACCTGGTCTCGGTCGTTCCCTATTTTCACAATCCGACCCGGGACCTCAGCACGACGGCCGCGCTCGCCGCCATCGCCTTTGCGTCCATTCACTACTACGGCATCCGGTTCGCCGGCATCCGCCGCTACCTCAAGCGCTATGTCTCGCCGTCGTTCCTGCTGCTGCCGTTCAATCTGTTCAGCGACGTCTCGCGCATCTTCGCGATGGCGATCCGGCTGTTCGGGAACATGCTGAGCTGGGAGCTGATCATCGCGATCCTGATCGCCCTCGCCGGCTTTCTCGTCCCCGTTCCGATCATGCTGCTGAGCATCGTCGGGGACCTGCTGCACGCCTATCTCTTCGGGCTGCTCACCTACATCTTTATCATCGGCGGCCTTGCCGCGGAACAACATTCGACTGAAAAGGAGCATCATGGATAGCATGACCATCATTATCGCCGTATCGATCATCACGGCCGGCCTGACCATCGCAATCGGGGGCTACGGTCCTTCGCGGGGGGAAGCGGACGCACTGACGAAGGCCATCGAAACGATCGGACGCCAGCCCGAATCGGCCAACGACATCACCCGCCTGCTCTTTGTCGGCATGGCCATGGTCGAATCGGTGGCAATCTACTCGCTGGTCATCGCACTGATCATCCTGTTCGCCAACCCCCTGCTGAGCTACCTCGTTGAATAGAGCCGCCCATGTTTGACTGGTGGACCTTCTTTTTCCAGACGCTCAACTTTTTCGTTGTCCTCTACATCCTCTACCGGCTTTTTTTCAAGCCCCTCAAAGGCGTGATCGAGCAGCGCGAAGCGACCGTCGGCGAGCGGCTTGGCGGGATCGAAAAGGCCGAAGCGCGCCTCAAGGCCGACCAGGCGGAATGCGAAGCGCAGAAGCAGGAGATCCAACGCCTGCGCGAACGCAGCCTCGACGAAGCGAAAGAGGAGGCCCGGACGGAAAAGGACGCCATGATGAAAGAGGCCAGCCAGGAGATGGCGAAGGCCTTTGAAAAGCAGCGGGGCATCATTGACCAGGAACGCGAAAAGTACGAGAAGGAGATCCGCCGCCAGAGCCTGGAATTCGGCCTGTTCTATACGAAAAAGCTCATCGGGGAACTCTGCGACGAAGCCCTGAACGAACAACGCGTCGACCGCTTCCTCTCGCATCTGCCCGAAACACCCCCCGAAACGCTTTCGACACTGAAATCCTCCCTGGCGGATCAACCCTGCCCGGTCGTGCTGCACACACCGTTCCCGCCCGGGGAGCGGACGCTGGAGAAGATAGAAACCGGAAAGTTTCGACGCGCTGTACCGCGCGGCCGAAAAGGAACGCGCCCCCTTTTCCGTGCTCGAAGAGGGGTACATCGCCGACATCAGCGACGGCATCATCTCCGTCAAGGCCCTGCCGGGCGTCGCCTATTTCGAACTGCTCGACCTCCCGGACGACCTGTTCGCCCTCGCGCTCAATATTACGCGCGAAGCCGTCCAGGCCATCGTGCTCGGGGACTACACGTCGCTGCGCGTCAATGACCGCGTCCGGCACAGCGGCCAAAGCATTACGATCCCCGTCGGGTACGAGCTGCTGGGAAAATGCATCGACCCCCTGGCCCGGGAACTCGACAGCAAAGAGGCGATTCCCACCAAAGAACGCTATCCCATCGAACAGGAAGCCATCGAGCTGATCCGGCGCGATTTCGTCCAGGAACCGCTGTATACCGGCATCAAAATCATCGATGCGATGATCCCCATCGGGAAAGGCCAGCGCGAACTGATCATCTCCGACGCGTCGCTGGGCAAAAGCGCCGTGGCCGTCGATGCGATCATCAACCAAAACGGCAGGGATGTGCTGTGCGTCTACGTCGCCATCGGCCAGAAGAAAACGCAGATCGCGCGGGTGATCGAGGATCTGCGGCGCAGCGGCGCCCTTGCACATACCGTGGTACTCGCCGCGCCCGCGGACGTGGCGGCGGGGATGAAATTCATCGCGCCCTATGCGGGCTGCGCAATCGCCGAGTACTTCAGAGACCAGGGCAAGGACGTGCTCATCGTCTACGACGACCTCACCAAACACGCCGATGCCTACCGCAACATTTCCCTGCTGCTCGAGATCCCGCCGGGGCGCGAGGCGTACCCGGGGGACATCTTTTTCATCCACGCCCGGCTGCTGGAGCGGGCCGGGAAACGCGACGACAAATACAACGGCGGCTCCATCACCGCCCTGCCCGTGATCGAAACCCAGGCCGGACGCATCTCCGACTACATTCCCACCAACCTCATCTCGATCACGGACGGTCAGATCTATTTTGACCGGGAGCTGTTCAACAAAGGCTTTCTGCCGGCCATCGATATACGAAAATCGGTGTCGCGCATCGGGGGCAAGGCGCAGGTGCCGGCGCTGAAACGGGTCGCGTCGAAACTCAAACTGGACTATTCTCAGTTTCTCGAAGTGGAAGTCTTTACGAAATTCGGTACCCGGGTGGAAGCGGAAACGCAGAAGCTGATCGACCGGGGACGGGCCCTGCGCATCGCGCTCAAACAGGACCGCTTCAGCCCGCTGGACCTGCCCGCACAGGTTGCCGTTTTCTTCCTGAGCAACGAAGGGTACCTGGAAAAACTTGCGCCCGGGGAAATCGCCGCCTACACCGAAGCGTTCATCGAAATGCTCGAAGACAATCACCCCGGCATCCGCCATACCCTGACGGTGACCGGCACCCTCGACGATGCGCTGTACGAACGGCTCAAACGCATCGCGGACGACTTTGACAGGGTCTGGCAGCCATGAGCTCCTCGCATCTGAAGGAGAAACTCGGCAGCATCGAGGAGATCAAAGACATCATCACCGCGATGAAAGCCTTTGCCGGCTTCAACCTCCAGAACACCCGCCGGGAACTCCCCTACTGGCGGACCTATCAGACGAGCATCGAAGATGCGGTCGGTGACATCGTCGCCATTTTCCCGCACCTCGCCCGCATCGGGGAGACCCTTCCGGGCAGGACGCTCTTCGTGCTCTTTCTTTCCCAGGAGGGGCTTTGCGGGTTTTTCAACGAGACCCTGCTCGATTTTTTCAACGGCCTTCCCAAACACCGCTACTGCACGGTCGTCATCGGCGACAAAGGGCTGGAGGAGGCCCGGGCGAGGAACCTCCCCTTCGACCGCGGCCTCAAAGGCGCTTCGACGCCCGACGCCATCGAATCGTACACCGTCGAGCTCTCGGCGTATCTGCACGAGCTGATCGAAAAAGAAAATGTCGCGACCCTGCGTCTGATCTACGCCAAGCACAATGATGCCGGCAGTTACGACCCCGTCGACCTCAAAGTGCTTCCCCCGGATTTTTCGGCGTTC
>JARROU010000053.1:8826-12396 GCA_037383585.1 Campylobacterales bacterium
GCCTCTGTTGTACCTCGAGGGCGAAACCATTCTGCACACCCTCATCCGGGAATACCTTCACAGCTCATGCTACGGGGCGTTTCTCGAATCCGTCGCCAGCGAAAACCAGGAGCGTCTCAACAGCATGGTCCAGTCCGAAAACGCCATCAAAGAGCGCGTCGCCGCGCTGAGACTCGAACTCAACGCGCTGCGGCAAAAAGAGATCACGGAAGAACTGCTGGAAATCGTCAACACCTACCGCAGCATGGTGTCGAAGGGGTAGATGGGGAAAGGGGGTAATGAGGTAATGGGTAGATGGGTAGATGGGTAGGGGATGCCCCGCTCACGCTTCTTCGTCCAGCGCGAACTCCAGCAGGCTGACCAGATTCAAAACGGCCACGATCCGGTGCGCGTCATCCAGGACCGGAAGCAGTTTGTAGACCTGTCTTCCGAGCATTTTGTGCGCCGCCTCTTCCAGGGGTTCCTCCATCGTACAGAAACTGACCTCCCGGGTCATGATGTCCCTGGCGTCTTCCGCCGTCAGGTAATGCAGGATATCCGTTGCAGGAGAAAAGCCGTTCTGGGGGGCGATCTCCTCATGCATAAAATGCCTTGCCAGCGCGCCCAGCGAAATCACCCCTTTTAGCACGCCCTCGTCGTCGACGACAAAAACGCTGCGTTCCTCCCCGCTGCGAAGCATCGTATCCATTACCTCCCGCAGCGTTGCTTCTTCTTTAACCGTCACGGCTTCCTGCGGGAAACCGTTCTGCTCCAAAAAGGTTCCTACGCTGACATTTTTCATGGCGTTTCCTCCACGTCATTCGCTTTGACCAGCATCGCTTTGAGCAGCAGCGGGCCTACCAGCTCATTGATCACCGTGGCGGCGATAATCGTATTGAGCACGATCACGCCGATGCCGCCGAACTCCCGGTGGTGGTAAAGGATCAGCGCCAGACCGATCGCCACACCCGCCTGGGGCATGAGTGCCGGACCGATGTAGCGCCGGACCTCGTCGGGTGCCCCGGACAACCGGGCCCCGATGCGGCTTCCGATCACCTTTCCGAGGATCCGCAGGCCTACATACAGCAGCGCCACCGGCCAGACTTCCGTCATCACGTCGAGTTCCATCGTCGCACCGGAGATCAGGAAAAAAAGCACGAAGATCATTTCCTCATAATGGTAACGAATCACCGAGAACAACTCATCGCTGCGCGTACTGGTATTGACGAGCATCATCCCGTAGCTCATGGCGGCGAGCAAACCGTCCCAGGCGAAATAGTCCATAACCCCGTACAGCAGCAGCAATAATCCCACCGATGAGATAACCTGCCCGCTTTCCGAGGTGATCACGTTCAGATGGCGTCCCTGAACCCATCCAACCGCAACGCCGCAGGCAACGGAAATGCCGATGTTCCCCAGCGGATCGAGCAGGGCCAAGTACAGCGGCCCCTCCGAGAGCCCCATCAGCAGGGAGCCGACCCCGAGCACCACGGAAAAATTGATCAGCGCCGCCGCATCGTCGGTCGCCACGACCCCCAGAAGGGTCAGGGTCAGCGGACCCCGTGCACGATACTGGTGGATGACCGCCAAAACGGCCGCCGGTGCCGTCGCCGCGCTGATCGCCCCCAGGAAAAGCGGCACCATCAGGCTGTGTTCCGCGCCCTGCGTGTAGGGCGACACGGCATAGACGAACGGCAGCAGCGCCATCATGCCGGCCGCCACAAAGAAAAACGCCAGTTCCGCTTCGGCGAGCATGATCGCCACGGCAGAAGCCCGCTTACCGACGGGCTCAGCAGCAGCCCGACCAGGAGGTAGCCCGTCACTTTCGGCAGACGGAACCGTTCGCTCAGTACCCCGCTGACGTAGCCGACCAGGAACAGGAACCCGATCCAAAACAGCAGATGCATGGATTAATAGACGCCCACAATCATTTAAAACTTACCCTCTCTTTCGATACAGATGTTTCCGGGCCGGTCTGGCGGAACTGCACCTCCGCCGATGCGAGCCGCTCAAGGCGCCGCACCGTTTTGCGGCGGGGAAGCCATTCGATCAGAACGACCGCCAGGGCTTCCCACATCGAGACCCAGGCGGCCACCGTCAGCCCCTCGGCGAAGACATCGCCCACCACCGAAGAGGTGTCCCCGATCCACTGGCGGGTCCAGACCGCGGCGAACATGATCGTCAGGCCGACGGCGAACAGCAGGCCGGCTTTGCGCATCATCTGCGCGATCGCCTCGCGTTCGAGTTCGGCCAGGTAAATGAAAAAGCGGTTGACGCTGCTGCGCAGGCGGGCGTATTTCGCGTCGTCCTGCGGCACTTCGAAGGTGAAGCGGATCACCAGCGGGACCTTCCCCGGAAGCTCCTTGGCACAGGCGATCAGGTAATCGACCAGATCCTGATCGAGGTCCCGGCGAAGATAGTGGGCCTGCCGGTCGAAATCCTCATACAGCTCTTCCGTCCGTCCCGAGGCGATGTCGATGATGTAGCGGTTCATCCCGTCCCGCTCGTATCGGGCGAGGACCTCCTTTTTCCTGCTCATGTTTCCGCTCCGGCCGCATATTATTGTTTTTATCATAACCAATTTCGGACGAAAACCGCGTAAACCGTCTACTTAAACAGATGCTTCAGTTCAATGTTTTAGGGAAGTTTTTCCGGATTTGGGTTACTCTGGAAGCATGTTGGATGATCCCGTAACCCGATCGGCGCTTATTGTCATCGTCACCGTCTTTTTTGCGCTCGTGATCGCCATAACGGTCATGTACCTTCTGATCCGTTCCGGCGAGAAGGGCGCGCCGAAACCGCCGCACAAAGCCCAGATGTGGCTCGCGGGCCTTATCGGCATCGCCGTGCCGCTGCTCGTGCTCGCCTATGCCCTGGTCTTCTCCCCCTCGGCACGGTTGACGCCGCAGCAGCTGCATCAGCAGGAGATCGAGAAAGCGAAAGAGCACTCAGAGCAGCGCCGCTAGCGGGGCCGTGTCGACGCTTCTGCCTTTTTTATGGCGTTTGACGTATTCGACGATCATCCCGTGGAACCGCGCATAGAGTTCCGGGTACTCCGCTTCACCGAAATGCCCCTCAAGGCCTTCGACGCACCACGACTGCAGCACGTCGTAGCTCTCGAATTCATAACCGAACGCGCCCAGCAGCCGCGCCGTGTAGGCGTCGACGACCATCGCGCCGCGCCCGCAGGCGTAGCAGAGGATGGAGTCCGCGCTCTCCGGCCCGATCCCTTTTTGCGACAGCAGCCAGTCGCGGGTCACCTCGGAGCGGAAGGTCCCGAAATCCCCGAACGCCTCCAGCAGCGCCTCCGAGAGGGTTTTCAATACCTTTGATTTGTTCTTGAACAGTCCGCTGGGACGGATGAGCTCCATCAGGGCCGGAAGGTCGATGTTCGCCAGCGCCGCCGGCGAGAGCAGGTTGGCCTCGCGCAGGTTGTGCAGCGTCTGCTCCACCCGCGTCCACTGGCTGTTCTGCGTCAGCACCGCGCCGACGACGACTTCGAAGGTGCCGTAACGGGGCCACCACAGCGGCGGTTTTTCCGCGAGCAGGTCCAGCGACTCCAGCGCGCGGTAGAGCTCATGTGCGTCGGGA
>JARROU010000054.1:0-9407 GCA_037383585.1 Campylobacterales bacterium
GATCTGACCGAACCTGCCGTTCAGGAGCCGGTGGTGGAAGAGATGCCGCCGCCGCCCTCCGAGGAAGTCCGCAGGATTAGGATCTAATCTTACGATGAGACAATAGACGAAAAGAAGGCTGCGGGTATCGGCAGCCAGTTTTGGAACTGGATTACGCAGTTATTTTAACAGGGGAGCAAAAGATGGGATCAGACAGCATGTTTAAAATCGAAGAAACAACGGCGAACAACGGGGCCAGGATCGTAGCGATCGGCGTCGGGGGCGGCGGCGGGAATATGATCGGCCATATGATCAATGAAGGCGTCGAAGGCATCGAGATGGTCGTGGCCAACACCGACGCCCAGGTCCTGCAGACTTCGTTCGCGCCGACGAAGATCCAGATGGGGAGCCGTCTGACCAAAGGGCTCGGTGCCGGGATGAAACCCAGCGTCGGCAAGGACTCCGCCATCGAGAACTATGATGACATCCGCTCGGCGCTCGAAGGGGCCGACATTGTCTTCATTGCCGCGGGACTCGGCGGCGGTACCGGTACCGGTGCGGCTCCGGTCATCGCCCAGATCGCTAGAGACGTGGGTGCCCTGACGATTTCCGTCGTCACCAAGCCCTTCTCTTTCGAAGGGCGCAAACGCCTGAAACTGGCCGAGCAGGGACTCGCCGAACTGAAAAAAGAGAGCGATTCCATCGTCATCATCCCCAACGACAAGCTCCTTTCCATCATTGAGAAAAACCTGGGCCTCAAGGAGTCGTTCAAGATCGTCGATGCCGTACTGGCCCAGGCCGTCAGCGGCACGTCGGGCGTCATCCTCTCTTCGGGCGACAACGACATCAACCTTGACTTCGCCGACCTGAAAACCGTTATGTGCCATCACGGTATGGCGCTGATGGGCGTCGGTGCGCATCAGGGCGAAAATGCCGCCTACGAAGCGATCCGTGCCGCCATTGAATCTCCGCTCCTTGACAATATGAGCATCAACGGTGCGATGGGGGTGCTCGTTCACTTTACCATGCACCCTGATTTCCCGATGATCGCCATCGGCGAGGCCATGGGCGTCGTGGAGGAAAGCGCGGATGAAAATGCGGACGTCATCTTCGGTACGACGACCGATGCGACGCTCCCGATCGACTACATCAAGATCACCTTGGTCGCAACGGGTTTCGATCATGAAGAAGCCCCGAAAAAAGCACCGTCGGTCAATAACGATGCCTTCGATGCTCCGGCGGCCCCGGAGGCCCCTGCCTCCGGCCGGACCGTCACACGTCCCAGAATGGTCGTCGGCGGTGATCTCAGCGACGACTATCTCGACGTCCCGACCTATATGCGGCAGCAAAAAGACTGACACGCCACTCAATGCCCCCCTATGAAACCATCCTGAAGGCCAAGACACTCCTCGGCCTTCACGACAAAGCCACGCTTGCCGAAATAAAAACACGCTACAAGAATCTGATGCACCAATGGCATCCCGACAAGCATCCGGATGACCCGGATACGGCCAATGCCATGAGTGCCAGGATCAATGAAGCGTATAAAACACTCCTGGAATATGTCAAACATTACGAATACCGCCTCGACGAAGAGTTTCTCAAAGAGCGCTGCCTAACCCCCCATGAATGGTGGCAGAACAAATTCGGCGGACGATGAACAAAGCAGCGATCGAGGCACGGCTCGGCGCCCGGTTGGACGAGGAGACGTTTGCCCTTCTGAACCGTCTGCCGGAACCGGCCGCAGCATTTCTCGACACCTGCATGAATGACCTGCTGAAGATGCTCGTTCCCGTGCTCGGAACACTGCATCGAAAGGGCTATACGGCTGCCTATCCCCACCGCAGCGTCTGGACGTTTACGCATACAACCGGGACCCTGACGTTTTTTCTGGAAACGGAAGCGCTCGAGGTGACCTTTCAGCACGATGAGATTACAGAGATGCTAGAGTTCAACGCAAACAACTACGGAAGAATGCAATTTCATTCCTGGTTTCGGGAGGTATTTGATGAAACAGTATGACGATCTCGGGAAACTCATCCTGCGCCTGGCGATTCTGCTGATGCTCTTTCACGGCATCCATAAACTGCTGCACGGGGTCGCACCGATCGAAGGGATCCTTTCATCCCACGGACTCCCGGCCTGGTTCGCCTATGGGGTCTACCTCGGCGAAATTGTCGCACCGGTCCTGATCGCGGCGGGCTATTATGCCCGGATCGCGGCACTCGTGCTCGCGTTTAATATGTTCACGGCCATCGCGCTGACCAGTGGTTTTTTCCCGCTTATGCTGTCAAAAACCGGTGGCCCGACGATCGAACTCGCCCTCTTCTACCTTCTCGCCTCCGTCGTTATTTTCCTGGTCGGCCCGGGAAAATACGCGATCAACCGCAAGTAACCCACGGGAGCTCGGGACGGATGCGCATTGCACTCTTCGGGACCGGCGGCGTCGGCGGGTATATCGGGGCGAACCTCTGTGCAAAAGGCGATGAAATCACCCTCGTCGCACGCGGCGATCACCTTGAAGCGATCCGGGAACGGGGGCTGAAGGTCGTCGAGGACAACCGGGAAGATACAGCAAGGCCCGATGCCGCGGTCGACGAAGCCGGCCTAAAGGGCACCTACGACCTTGTCATTCTCAGCGTCAAGGGATATGACATCCACCGGGCCGTCGATGCGCTGCTTCCGCATACCGACGCGAACACCATTGTGCTTCCCCTCGCCAACGGCGTCGAACATTTCGATACCCTCGCCGCACGCCTCGATGCAAAAGTGCTGACCGGCTGCTGCTACATTCTTTCGCATATCGCCTCCCCCGGCGTCATCCGTAAAAAAGGGAACGTCTTTGCCGCCGTGTTCGGTTCGCACCGGCATCCCGAAGCCGTTGAAACGGTTGAGCGCCTTTTTGAAACGCGGTCTATGAAACGTACCCGGACGAAACCGAAGCACTGCTCGAAGAAATCGCCGCCGTCGCAAGGGCCAAAGGAATCGAGATCGGGGAAGAGGTCGGCAAGGCGTTGCAAACCGCCTCGGGGCTTCCCGACAGCGCTTCCACTTCGATGCATCTGGATTTCACGCAGGGGAAGCCGACCGAACTCGAGGCCCTGAGCGGATACATCGTCAAAGAGGGGGAAACGCTCGGCGTCGACACCCCCGTCATGCGGAAGCTCTACGAAGCGCTGAAACGGCGAAGCGGCTAACGGCCGCTTCTATTTTAAAAAGCGCCGGTTCTCGTCGAGCGTTTTTAGGATCAGGCCGTTGATCTTCGCCGCGTCGTAGTCCGTGACCTTTTTGTAGCTTTTCGTATCGCGCACTTCCGTCTGTTTCGAGATCACATCGGGCATGATCACTGTGTAATCGTCACAGACGATCGCATTCTCGTTCCAGTTTCCGACGAAGCTGCAGTGCCGTTCATACGCAGGATCGAGCAGGTCCATCCCGTGCGAATAGTCCCCGGTGGCGTTCGTGACGCCCAGTCGCTTGAGCAGCGTGGGCACCAGATCCAGGCTTGACGTCTGTGTCTGTACAATCTTCGGCGCTATATGCGGCATACGGATCATCAGTGCCGCATTGACCTGCGCCACGTTGTACGCGGAGTTGTGGCCGTACATTCCGTACTCGAAAAACTCCTGCCCGTGGTCGGACACAACGACGATAATGGAATTTTCGTAGAGGTTTTTCTCTTTGAGCTTGTCGATGAACCGGCGGAACTTCTCGTCGACGCACAGGGCCGAGTTCTTATAGCGGTTGAACTGTTTTTCCATGTCGGCACGTTCCACGGTCAGGTAATCGTTCCCGGCGTCATCGGGGAGGAATTTCCTGTATGTGTCATCGTAGCTCCTGGAGTGGACGCTGTCGAACCAGAGAAACGAAAAGATCGGCCGGCGCGCGTCCTGTGCGTCGATCCAGGACATAAACGCATCGATGGCCTGTTCGACGCGCTGCAGCGGTGTGCCCTCGAAATCGTCCCGGAGATGGTCCTGGACGTCGATGAAAGCGGTTTTTCTGAACTCCGGCCACTCCATGTTCACGCTTGAGATGATCCCCATCCGGTAGTCCAGTTTTCGAAGCACATCAAAGAATACGGGGCCTTTCTGCGCATTCAAAAAGCCGAACCAGTAGCTCGAATTGATGCCGTAAAACAGCGAGAAAAGGCCGAAACGCGTATTGTTTCCGCCGCTCTTGTTGTCCGCGAAAAAGAGGCTCGACTGCGCAAAGTCGTAGAGATTGGGTGTGACGTCCTTGCTGATGACGTCCGAACGCAGCGCATCGATGCCGAAAATGAAGATATTCGGCGTTTGCGCCCCTTCAAGCCGGATCGGTTTGAGGGGATAGCGGATGTTGGTGATTTTGTCGATCCGCACTTCAATCGTCGCGGCATGGGCTTTTTTCATATGGAAAGCATCGACAAGAAAATCGTCCATCAGCAGCGGCTGATACAGGGGGATCACCTTGGTACGCTCGAGGATATAGCTGTCGTGCTTCAGGTTGGCGACCGCGTAGCTCACTTTCTCGAAAGCGATGATCAAAAACAGCAGCGGCACAACGCCTGCAGAAATCATCCGGTTCGCCTTTTGGACGCGTTCATACGCCATCGCCTCGATCTTTGTGTATGCGAAGTACTGGAACAGCACCAGCACAAGCAGTGCCGCCACGATCACCATCAGCGCACCGGAAGTCATATAGAGGCTGTCATAGGAGGCCGGGGAAAAAAGAATGTTCAGTACCATCCCGTTGATGTGGAATTTCCAGATCCTGTAAATCGCAAAATCCGCCAGAATCGCGATGTTCGTGAACAAGAACAGCGCCCCCAGCAGGAGGTGCGTGTATTTCAGATTGAAAAACACCCGCGTCGTGATGAAATAGATGAGATAGACGGTCGCGATCGTTGACAGCAGTGCCAGCAGCGTAAAAAGAAGGTCGAATGCCCTGTAGCCGCTGTTAAACAGAGCAAAAGAGAGGAACAGACCCGCGGAGAAAAAGAGGTTGCTATAGAAATAGAGAAGGTTATTCCCTTTGTACATTATTGCCTTTCTTGAACGGGCCGATCTAGCGCCCGCTCGGTACGAACATCAGCTGCATCCTCCGTACGAACAGGACGATCAGCGCGACGGCCAGAACTTTAAAGTCGAGTTCGCTGGCGGCATGCAGCGATGCAAACGTTTCGCTTGCCGTCGCATCCGGACCTTCAGCCTGCATGGCAAGGATTTTCGGCACGTAGACCGCCGCGAACATCAACAGGGTCGCGATTGCGAGCAGTGCACTCATGATCGCCCACTTGTCGCGGCGTTGACGGCGGTACTCATTGATTTCGAAGGCAAGAACGACCACGGCCATCGCATAGGCCCAGTATCCGAATCGGCGGAAAATCTCGCCCATCAGCATCCCTTCTTCGTAGCGTTCAAGCAGGTTGTTGGGCAAAAAAGCACCCGAGTTGAAAATCACCGGGGCGACCAAAGCGCCCAGAACCATTACGGCGCCGAGCGTCCCGGCCACCAACAGAAGATAAAGCGTTACGCTCCACTGTTTTGCATTCATATCGTTCCTCTCCTTCTTTATTGATCACTCAAACATGATCGTGTTTGATCTGCATGACGAACCCGCGGTCCAGTCCCGCAAGGTCTTTATAGAACATGATACCGTAAGCATCCGGAACAAGGGCCGCAACCGCGTCGCGCTGATCGTACCCCATCTCGCAGCAAAAAAGCGGGATCTTCCGTGCCTCGACCAGATCAATGAGCCGGGCGATGACGTCCATCCCTTTTTCGCCGCCGAAAAGGGCGAGATCGGGCTCATAATCCAGGTTGCGCTCGAGTTCGGCACGATCGGCGACGTACGGTGGGTTGGAGACGAGCACGTCAACCGCTTCAGGGACGCGCTCAAGCAGATCGCTTTTGCGCAGTTCGATGCGCGCTTCCATTCCGAACGCCTCGACGTTCTTCGAAGCCACTCCCAGTGCCGCCTCGCTGATGTCGACCCCGATGATGCGGGTGTGTTCGAGCTCCTGCGCCAGAACGACGCTGACGGCACCGCTGCCGACGCCGACCTCGCAGAGGGTAAACCGCCCGGACCGCTCAACCCGTTCAAGGACGTGGTCAATCAGCAGTTCCGTCTCCGGACGGGGAATCAGCGCTCCGGGGGCGATGTAGAACATCTGCGAATAGAAGCTGACACGGTTGAAGATGTACTCGAGCGGTTCATGCGCTGTACGGCGTTCGATCCAGGCTTGCAGTTTATCGTCGCATTCAACCGAATCGTCCAGGTGCGTGATCAGCCAGAGCTGGTCTTTGCCCAGATGTTCCATCAGCATCCGTTCCGCTTCGCGGCGGGGGCGCTCGGCGGCCTCTTTTATCTCCGAAGCAATAATCTCCAGACATTCGCGCAGCGGCAGCGGCGTACGGTCCATCAGGCGCGCGGTCCTTCGTTGTCGAGTTCCTCTTCGACCGCATCGGCATCGCACTCTGACTGCATCGCGCTCTGTTTCGATTGGCTCTGTTCGTCGAATCCCAGCGCCTTAAGGCGCTCGATTACCGGCGGGTGCGTGTAGTAGAAAAAGATGTAGACCGGGTGCGAGAGCGGAAAAGACTGGTTTTCCGTCACCAGTTTGCGAAGCGCATTGGCCAGGTAGAGTTTTCCGACCAGTTCGCCGCCGCTCCGGTCGGCTGCATACTCGTTGTGACGGCTGATCATGCCCATGAGCGGCATAATGAAAAAACCGACCAGCGGCATAAAGAGCATGAACAGGATGATGATCACCGCCGGGGTTTCGTTGATTCCGAGGTTGAGAAACAGCGAGGACGGCAGGTTTCCGAAGAGGGCGAGCATGACGAAAAGCAGTCCGCCGACCACCCCGATATTCTTGTAGATGTCGCCGTGCGCATAGTGGCCCAGTTCATGGCCCAGCACCGCCAGAAGCTCCTGAGAATCGAGCTTTTCAAGCAGGGTGTCGAACAGCACGACGCGCTTGGATTTTCCAAGCCCGCCGAAATAGGCATTGAGGCGCGCATCGCGTTTGCTCGCATCGCTTACATAGACGCCGCTGCTCACAAAGCCCGTCTTCTGCATCAGCCCCTCGATCTTTCCGGCAAGCTCCTCGTCTTTGAGCGGCGTCAGTTTGTCGAAAAAGAGCGCACGAATCGTCGGGAAGAGCATGTTCAGCAAGATGACAACCGCAAAAAGGAAGAAGAAGCTCCACAGCCACCACAGTTCCGTCGAGGCGATGATGGCCGTCACGCCCCAGACAACGAGACCGCCCAGCACGCCGACGAGCAGCATCGTAATGAGTGTGTCTTTGACGTACAGGGCCGGCGTCGTACGATTGAAACCGAATTTTTCATCGAGCACGAACGTCTCGTAAAGCGACAGCGGAAGCTCGACCAGTGCATTGATCAGCATGAAGCCCATGACCATGAGGATGCTCTTCAGCGGCTCGTCCACACCGACTGTGATGGTATCGAGCCAGCGGATCCCTCCGTCGAGCCAGACGAGGAACAGGGCATATTCGATCATCATGCCCATCATTTTGAGTTTCTCTTTGGCGACGGAATAGTTTCCGGCCTTCATGAACGCCGCGGTGCCCATCAGCACCGGAGACATCCGTTTCGCCCGGTTGATATAGCCGACCTGCATCACGCTGATATAGAGTTTTACGAGGAAATAGACGGTAACGATGGCCATCAGAGCTGTGATCATAAGTATGCCTTGAGAGAATATGTCGGTAATTGTAACATCGCGACCCTAAAACGGGTCAGCGATGGATGAAGAAACTCAGCGGTTAAAGGGGACCGCCGTGATGCCGTCTTTGACCGGCAGCGCGTCGTGCGCCTGTCCCGGGTAGCTGTTGGCCACGATGACATAGATGGCGCCGAGGATCAGCCCGGCCAGGATCACGGCACGAACGACGCGTTTTTTCTCGCCCTTGAGGCCGTTATAATCACTGATATTCTGTAATGTCGGTTCATTCATAATAAATCCTTTTAAAAATGAAATGATGAAATCATACTGACGCTACATGACATCGCCGACGGCACTTTTAACTAATGTGACGACTTAAGTATATTTTTCTCTTATTTTTATCGTCAAACCATCTTCCGCCCTCGAGTCGACGCGGGTTCATACGCATCCGCCTGCTATAATCATGAAATGAAAACCGATATCCCGACGATCGAACCCACCCCGGAACCCGCCACCCCGTTGTGCCGCACTGCGGCGCGCCTGCTCGGCGGATTCTTCTCCTACGGCACCTACCTCATCGCGCTGCTGACCTGGTATCTTTATGACTGGTTCTATGCCATCGCCGCCCTGCTGGCCGGATTCGTCGTCCTCGGCATCCTCCGGGCGAAAATCCGGAACATTTCCATCCCGCTGAATCAGCAAGAGTACACGTACACGGATCAGGCAATTGCGAAATGGTTTATCGTGCGCCGGCTGCTGTGCGACGCGTGAGCGTCTTGACACCGCTTCATTCCGTGACGGGGATGCCGTCAGCGTAGTGTTGCCGTTTCCTGATAAAATTCACCACAAGAAACTTCCAGGAGTGAATCTATGACACTACAGAACAAAACACTTTCCATGATCCTTGCAGCGAGCCTGCTCGCCGGCTGTGCCGGTACCCAGCCCAATGCGAACGAGCAGGATGAGTACGACAAAACCAAGAAAGGGGCCCTGATCGGTGCCGCGGTCGGTGCCCTCGGCGGCCTGCTCGTCGGCGGTAAAAACAAAGGCAAAGGTGCCCTGATCGGCGCGGCGGTCGGCGCGGCGGCCGGCGCGGGCATCGGCTATACGCTCGA
The DNA here is from genome assembly GCA_037383585.1 of Campylobacterales bacterium. GTDB lineage: Bacteria > Campylobacterota > Campylobacteria > Campylobacterales > Sulfurimonadaceae > Thiomicrolovo. Next base: position 8,766 of record JARROU010000054.1, read on the forward strand.
CCAGCAGGCCAAGGACGTGGCCGAATCCCTCGATACGACCGTCAGCGACAGCGACATCAGCAGCAAGGACATCGTCGTCACAAAACATGAAAAATTCGTCAAGGTCACCTTCAAAAGCGCCATGATGTTCCAAACAAACGCCGACTACGCCACCCCGGCTGCACGTGCCAAGATTTCCGAACTGACCGCCGCGCTTAAAAAATACCCAGGTTCCATCGTACAGGTCGTCGGCCACACCGACACCCGCGGCTCGTACGACTACAACTACCAACTTTCCGAACGGCGCGCCCATAACGTCGCCACGGAGATGGTCAACCAGGGGCTTCAGAACGCGATCTATGCGCGCGGCTGCTCCTATGACAAGCCTCTGCTGCCCAACACCAGCGAGGCGAATATGGCGCAAAACCGCCGCGTCGAAATCTTCCTTTACCAGAAACAGGAAGACGTCGTCGATCAGTGCATCTGAGCCCCGGCGGCCTCAGCCCTCTTTCCCAGCTCGGCCATGAGCCGACGCGTTTCCTTTTTATCCTTTGAAACGGTAAATCCGGAACTGAGCTTAAGGCCGTTTCGTTCCCACACGATTTTTATCACGGCCCTTCCGGTTCCCCACTGGCCGGCGTGCCACCTACCGGTTTTCAGTCC
>JARROU010000055.1:0-6561 GCA_037383585.1 Campylobacterales bacterium
CGGTCATCATCCGCGCACTTCGCGAATTTTATATGTAATTCTTTTTTAATGCCGCGTTTCGCGGCATTTTAATTTAATATTAAGCTTGTTGGCCATATAATTTCGGCTCAACAAAGCCATTTTGTTAATGGCCCCATCATCTAATGGTTAGGATTCCAGATTTTCATTCTTCCCATAGGGGTTCGAATCCCCTTGGGGTCACCACTTCTTCTGAAAAAAATCACCCTCAAAAAATCATCTTAACAATATTTATTCCGGTCGGCATACCAACCCACTCAGCTGTTGATCCGTATCAAGGTTTTCTATGGCGGGTTCCACGGATGAAATCGTGTATTTTCCATTGATGCAGTCATAACTTCCGTTTACCTCGATCGACTGAGATGCATCATCTCCGTCAACAAAGGTAATCGTGAATGAGTTGTCCACATTCAAACTCGCATCGGAGAGCCAGCTCCCGTTGATTGCCTTGTTTTCGGGTCGGTAGCAAAAACCTCCCAATACCCTGCCCTCACCGTCGAGCAGAATCGAAAGCGTGTTGAATTTCCCGTCGGTCGTTTTCAGGTCGAATCTGATCCACTTTGACGGTTCTTTAGGCAGTAGCGCATTGATTATGTCATCTTCCCCTACCCAGGTAATCTCGCCGACTCCTGTCCCCTCATATCGTACCGTACCGCTTCGCAGTAGCGCCCAGAACAACTCCACAGGGAATTCGCTCTCGACGCTCAGGGGCGTCGGAAACCAGACCTTCACCGTTTCCGGGGTGCTGCGGGTGACCGTGGTATAGCCGTAATCGGATTCATTCTCGCTCAGGTTCCAGGCATCGCCTTCGCTGACGTTCTCTTCGCGCGTATAATACGCTGTATCGTCAATGACGACTTTCGTTTTGATCCTGTAATCTGACAGGGTGAGGGCAATACCTTCGTAGATACCAATGGTGGGTTTTTGTCCATTCAGGGTGCCGGCAATCGTTCCGTTCCCCTCGCCGACGCTTTCGAGAAACGCCGTCCCCGAATAGACCGTCACGTTTTGATCCTTTTGCATGAGGTCGATGGAGAGCACTTTAATCTGGTAGCTCTCCATACGGGTGCCATCCTCATTGGTTTCACTCAAATCCATCACATTGAAGGTCAGCGTTTCTGTGTCTCTGGCAAAAGTCCCGCTTCCTCCACCCCCGCAGGTTGCGATAAAGAAAATGATGAAAACGATCAGGGAAATTGCTATGACGGTCTTAATAGGAGACAGCTTCATGATACGATCCTTACTTATGGAAATAGACACGTGTGCATACAATTATGATAACGCAAAGAGAGACAAATCATACTTTCTGAGATAATAAGAAGTACAGAGACAGCACCAGCCCGGAGGCGGACTGTTTTGGAGAATGAGTGAGGATCGCTGTGTCTGAACCCGGGAGCTACGGATTCATGGACTTGATGGCCAGCTCTCCCATTTTTTTGAGATAGGCGTGAACGTCCTCGCCTTTCGTAACCGTATTTTCCAGGTGATTGAGGAAGTAGGTTTTCGTAGCGGTATCGGCCAGATTGAAGGCAAAGATGACCCATTCGGCTGTGACGGGTTCGACCCCCTCTTCCAGCTGCATCTCGTAGCGTTCCTCAAAAGAAAAATCTGCCGGAAGCAATGCAAGCACTTGGGCATAAAATTCCGGTATTTCAAAGCGGACCAGCGGTTTCAATTCGTCCGCACCGATGGCGGCATCCGTCTCTTCGAAACCGGCATAGCCGGTAATCAGTGTTTTTCCGAAAAGCAGTTTTTCCCCAAGGAGAAATCCCTTTTCTCCTTTTTCGTACGCTTCGCTGCCGCTGAAGACCATATGATCGCGTAAAATGGCGTGATTATCGACAAGAAGTGATTTGAAAAGGGTATAGAGGCTGTTCGGCTGGCCATCGTAATTCTGTTCCGTAACGGTCCGGGTATCGGGGTCAATTAAAAATGCTTTCATGTCGAAAGTCTACAGCATCTTTGGTAGTGTTGGGCTAAAGGGGGCATCAATCTTCTGTGCATCCCCCTTTTTCCATGCCGGGATCATCCTGCCGCAGGTTATAGAGAGGAAGGCATCTCGTTCTTGGAGCGCTTCGGTCCGGAATCATCCGCCGTCAGAAGGTTCGTACAGGGATCCAGCAGACCGTACAGCTCCATTTCCGTTCCGCTGATATGGCAAAGGCTCTTTCCGCTCCGGTCCAGAAAGACAAAGTGTTCAAACGGATGGTCGGCTTTTCTGACGTAGGGGGAATAGACGACGAATTCCGCATCGGACAGCACAGGATGTTCCTGCTGCGCCTTCAGAAATTTTGAACACATCTTATCCACTTTTTTGATCTCCAGCATCTCGGCCTGGATGGCGTCTTTCAAAACACAGGTCAGGCCCGGAAGCGCATCGTCAAGGTTGCTGTACTTCTCAGATTTCATGGTGGATTTCCTCCGTAAATACAATCCTTATAACCATTATACTCCCCGGTAAACTTAAAACCCCTCTTTTTTGTACATTATAAAACAGGGGACAGACAGTTTTAAATCCAGGGACTGAGAGAAGCGCCATTAAGCTTTTTTGGTTACCATTGCACTTAAAAACAGGAACCTTTTATGCTGCGTTTTGCCCCCAGCCCGACCGGAGATATGCACATCGGGAACCTTAGGGTCGCCCTCTTCAACTCCCTGCTCTCAAAGCAGCGCAACGAACCGCTGATCGTGCGGATCGAAGACACGGATACCGAGCGGAATATCGAAGGAAAAGACAAGGAGATTCTGCAGATCCTTGCCCTCTTCGGCATCGAATACAGCGATGTGATCTATCAGAGCAACAACCTCCGTTTCCACCGTGCGATGGCAATCCAGCTGCTGCAGGACAAAAAAGCCTTCAACTGCTTCTGCACCCCCGAAGAGCTGGACAAAAAACGCGAACTGGCCAAGGCGCAGAAGAAACCGTTCCGCTACGACGACACCTGTACGCACCTGCCGCCGGAGCAGACCATCGACAATGAAAACCCGTTTACCGTACGGCTGCAGCGTCCCGACGCCTCCGTCCTCGTCGAAGACATCATCAAAGGCGAAGCGTCGTTCGATCCTATGGATATCGACAGCTTTATCATTCTGCGTGCCGAAAAATTTCCGACGTACAACTTCGCCTGCGCCATCGACGATATGCTCGGCGACATTTCCCTGGTGATCCGCGGAGAAGACCACTTCTCCAATACCCCGAAGCAGGTCGCAGTCCGCGATGCGCTCGGATACGACAAGCCGATCGAGTACGCCCACCTGCCGATCATCCTCAACGACGAGGGCAAGAAGATGAGCAAGCGCGACAACGCCTCGAGCGTCAAGTGGATGCTCGAAGAAGGGTTCCTGCCCGATGCGATCGCCAACTACCTCGTGCTGATCGGAAACAAAACGCCCGAAGAGATCTTCACGATGGCCGATGCCGTCCAGTGGTTCGACCTGAAAAACATCTCAAGGGCTCCGGCGAAGTTCAGCGTCGAAAAGCTCCGCTTCATCAACCGGGAGCACCTGAAGCGCATGGACGACAAGGAGCTGTCGCGCTACGTCGGTTTTGCCGACGATTCCATCGGAAAACTGGCCAAGCTCTACCTCGAAGAGGCCAGTACGACCAAAGAGCTCAAAGCGAAGGTGGCGGCGGTATTCGGGGAAAAAACGATTCCCGACGAGTTCAACGCGAGCGCCGAAACGATCCGTGCCGTCATCAAAGAAGCCCCCTACTTCGAAACGTTTGATGCCCTGAAGCAGCATGTGGTCGATACGACGGGCATCAAGGGCAAGCAGCTGTTCAAATCGCTGCGCCTCCTGCTGACCGGTGCCGAGCACGGGCCGGAACTGGCCGACGTCTATGCGCACATTAAATCCTACCTCGGGGAGATCGTCAAATGAGTACGTTCGGCAGCATCGTCGCCGGACTCGGCGGCATTATCCATTCGCTGATTACGATCTACATCTGGGTCGTCATTATCGCCGCCCTGCTCACCTGGGTGCGCCCCGATCCGACGAATCCCATCGTTCAGGTGCTCTATCGCCTGACAGAACCGGCCTACGCCCTGGTACGCCGGTACATCCCCACGGTCTTCAACGGCCTGGATCTTGCGCCGCTCATTATCATCATCGGGCTGCAGGTGCTCGACGTTATCTTCGTGCGCCTGATCTACGCGCTGGCGGGCGCGCTGTAACCATGCGCTTCCGGGCCGGTTTCGCGGCACTGCTGCTCGGCACGCTGCCGCTTTTCGCCCAGATCACGCTGGATCAGATCCGCTCGCATCCCCCGTCAAACGCACGCAACTTCCTGATTTGGCAGTTTTTTGACCAAAACATCACTTCCCGCGAAGCGGACGAAGCCTTCTACCTGATCCGCAACGTCAACCGGAAAATGTTCTTTGCCTATGCCGAAAAAAGCGCCCGCCCCGAAGTGGCCTATACGGTACGCTGCATGAAACTGGACGTCGGCGCACTGAAAACAACCGAGGATCCTTTCTGCGCTAAAATCGGGGTCTCTATCGGCAAGCTTTCGGCCATGACGCCTCAGGAGCGCAAGCGGGTGGTGGATCTGGTCGATGACCCGAAACTGCACGAAGCGGCACTTGTGCTCGACGATGACAATCTTTCAAAACACTATCGGCGTTATCCCCCGAAACTGTTCCTGCGCGTTTTCAACGGCAGCTACGGGACATCCCGCCGTCGGCAGTTCAATTTTATTCCCGATTACGACTACATGCAGAAACTCTCAGAGGCCCCGGGCTTCACGTCCGCCGTCATGAGCGCGATCGACGACAGCAAGCTGGGACGGTTTGCGTGGGCGCTGACGCGGGTGGGCACAACGACTCTGGACGCGAGGGGACTCTTCTATCTCGGCCTCAATCAGCTTCGGCGAGGCACGAAAGCGCGGGCGATCGAACTCTTTCAGCTCTCGGCCGACAAGGCCTATTATCAGTCGGACAAGGACAAGGCGCTGTTTTGGCAGGCGCTTGCCAGCGGCAACGAGCTGATATGGGAATTGCTTGCAAAGAGCTGGGACATCAACTTCTATTCGCTGTACGCCAAAGAGAAAACCGGCACGTTTCCCGAAAACTTCTACTCGCAGCTGCAGACATCGGGAAGCGTTTCCGATATCAACCTCTCCGACCCCTTTGTATGGAACGATCTGCTCGAAACGGTCCGGCAGACGCCAAGAGAACAGCTCTATGACCTCGCACAGCGCTATGACGCAATGAACCTGACGCCGCTGCAGTCATTCATCGTCGAGCGCGCCTCAGGCTATAAACTGCAGGGGTACATCCTGCCTTATGAAGAGGAGCTGCACGACGTCGACAACGATACGAAAGCGCTGATCTACGCGCTGATGCGCCAGGAGAGCCGTTTTGTCCCCGCGGCGCTTTCGCACTCCTATGCGCTGGGGCTGATGCAGATCATGCCTTTTCTGTGCCGCGCGCTGGATGACGAGGTCGATTGCGGCCGGCAGACCCTTTCAGAGATGTTCGATCCCCACGTGAACCTGCTCTACGCCAAACCGCATATCGCCTGGCTCAAAGCACGCGTCTATCACCCCCTTTTTATTGCCTATGCCTACAACGGCGGCATCGGGTTCACGCGGCGGCACCTGCAAAACGGAACATTCCGTTCGGGCCCCTACGAGCCGTTTATGAGCATGGAGCTTATGCGCAGAACCGAAACGAGGGAGTACGGTAAAAAGGTGCTGACCAACTACGTGATCTACAAAAAAATACTGGGAGAGCCCGTCTCGCTCATTGATCTGTCTGAAAGGTTACTTCACCCTTCAAAGACGGACCGGTTTCGAAACGCAGAGTAAGGTTTTCATCGTCGTGTTTTTTAAAGAGCACTTGGTAATACGTATTCCAGGGATTGTTCAGCGGCATCAGGCTGCGTAACGAACAGTTGTCGTCGAGCCGGGCGATTGCGACGGGTGCGCTGCCGTTGAGGGTAACGTTATACGCTTCGAGGCTCTTTTCCCCCTTGTCGTACAGTGCAATGAAAAAGGTCGGTCGGCTGCCGTAAAGCTCCGGATCGACGGGGTTGAGGTGGATGATACTGATCAGTGCCGTTGTCTGGTTGTTCTCTTTGAGCGTCACACGTTTGAGGTTCGTCACCGCCCGTTCATGACGGCTGTCCAGCCGGTCGAACTGTTCAAAGGCCGTTTCCCGGCTGCAGGCGGAGAAAACGGATACGATCATCAACGGGAAAAGCCAATAGCGCATAAGACTCCGAAAAACTGGTTTTGTCGAATTATAGCGGATTGTCGGTATCCATGCGTATCCGCACCGTGCTCTTAAGAGATTTTCAACCATTGTGGACTATAATCCCCCATAATTTAGAGGGGATCACAAGGGTGGATAACAGAACATGAAGAAACGACTTGCCGTCGCATTTACCGGGCCTTCCAACAGCGGGAAAACCACGCTGATCGTCAAGGCGGCCGCCAAGCTGATGCATGAGCACGGCAAAGAGGTCGCCATCATCAAAAACGATCCAAAAGACAAGGCACGGTTCGACATCCCAGGGAAGGACAGCTACAAGTTCACCGAT
>JARROU010000055.1:6570-11494 GCA_037383585.1 Campylobacterales bacterium
GTTCGGCCATTTCGATGTCCTGCTGGTCGAAGGCCTCAAGACCCTTCCGCTGCCGCGCATCAGCATTTTCCGCGACCGGATCGACGAAAGCTATTTTCCCTATATGAATGCGCTCGCGGTCGACGACAGCGTTGCGCTCGATAACTACACGCTGCCCGACAACGTGGCGGTACTCGACCTCAATGACCCCGGCGCCGTCGTTGAGTGGATTTTGAACCATGCCAAGGAGATATAATGCGTACGCTCGCCCCCGTATTTGAAGCCATAGAAAGTGCCGCGCACCGCATCCGCGAAGCGATCACGAACGAAGATACCGATTATTCGGCCCAGTCCAACCAGTCCGGAGACATCCAGCTCAAGCTCGACATCCAGAGCGACCTGATCATCGCCGAAGAGTTCTCACGCCTCCCGATGATCAAAGCCATCGCCAGCGAGGAGAAAGAGGAGGAAGAGGTCCTGCACCCCGAGGGCGAACTCTGCATCGCCTATGACCCGCTTGACGGTTCCAGCCTCATCGACGTCGATCTGAGTGTCGGTTCCATTTTCGGCATCTACGAGGGCGAATGGAGCGCGCAGAAGATGATCGCTTCCGTCTACGTCGTCTACGGACCGCGCACGGAGATGGTCACGGCCTACAAAGGCAACATCCGCCACTATACCTGGCGCCACGGCCGTTTCAAGCACTGGCCGCCGCACCATAAAACGATGGTGGACAGCCTTTTTGCAGAGGGGTACCGCCTGCGCTACTCCGGCGGGATGGTCCCGGACCTGCACCAGATCCTGCTCAAGGGCGGCGGACTTTTCAGCTATCCGGGAACGACGGACAAGCCCGAGGGCAAACTGCGCAAGCTGTTCGAAGTCTTCCCGTTCGCTTTTGTCTACGAGATGGCGGGGGGCGAAGCGATCGACGAAAAAGGCAACCGCCTGCTGGAGCTCCCCTGCGACGATCCGCATGAGACAACGCCGTGCTTTTTCGGTTCGAAGTATGAGATCGGCAAGGTGAAAGAGGCCTATGGCGTCCAGTGACACAGCGGTACGTGACGAATTCGAGCAGCGCCTCGATGCGATGATCGAGAAGCTCAGGGCATGCCAGAATGAGCACAGCGTCAAAAGCTGCAGTACCTGTGAACACTACCTGGCCTGCGAGCTGCGCAAAAACTACGTCGCGGCGGTCTACGACAGCATGTCCAAAGGCGAGACCGGCGGATTTGAATTTTGATCAAGGATTTTTGAGAATATGAGCTACTATGTAACGACCCCCATCTACTACGTCAACGGCGAAGCCCACATCGGTCATGCCTACACGACCTTCATCGCGGACACCCTTGCGCGTTACAAGCGCCTCGTGGGCGAGGAAGTCTTTTTTCTGACCGGCACGGACGAACACGGCCAGAAGATCGAAGAGTCCGCGAAAAAGTTCGGCAAACCGACGCAGCAGTTCGCGGACGAGATCAGCGCGCTGTTCAAAAATCTCTGGGACGAGTTCGGCATCAGCTACGACCACTTCATCCGTACCATGACAAAGACCATATGCAGGGCGTGCAGAAGGCCTTTGAAAAGATGTTCGCCAAAGGCGACATCTACAAAGGGAACTATGAGGGGCATTACTGCGTCAGCTGCGAGACCTTCTTCCCCGAAACCCAGCTCAGCGACGGCGAATTCAGTCCCGACTGCGGGCGCGCGACGAGCATCGTCAAAGAAGAGAGCTACTTTTTCAAACTTTCGGCCTATGAGCAGAAACTGCTCGATTACTACGAAGCGCACCCCGATTTCATTCTGCCCAAATCGCGCCGTAACGAGGTGATCAATTTTGTCAAGGGCGGTCTGAACGACCTCTCCGTGACGCGGACCAGCTTCAGCTGGGGCGTCCCGATGCCCGAATCGCTGGGCGACAGCAAGCACGTCATGTACGTCTGGCTCGACGCGCTGCTCAACTACATCACGGCGCTCGGCTACGGCAGGGACGAGACCAACATGGACTACTGGCCGGCCCAGATGCAGCTGGTCGGCAAAGACATCCTGCGGTTCCACGCCATCTACTGGCCGGCGTTCCTGATGAGCCTTGACCTGCCGCTGCCGCAGCACATCGGTGCACACGGCTGGTGGACGCGCGACGGCGAGAAAATGAGTAAATCCAAGGGCAACGTCGTCAGCCCCAAAGAGGTGGCCGATGCCTATGGGCTTGAGAACCTGCGATACTTTATGATGCGTGAGGTGCCTTTCGGCCAGGACGGAGACTTCTCGCAGCGCGCCCTGATCGATCGTATCAACTCGGATCTGAGCAACGACCTGGGCAACCTGCTCAACCGCATCATCGGAATGAGCGGGAAATATTCCGATTTCGTCATCGACAGCGCCGATGTCATGCAGTACCACAAAGCGGAGATGGAGGAAGTCAATGTCGTTCTTGAAAGCGTGGAAGGCTTCCTGACCGAAGTGCAGACGCACCGTTTCCTCGAGGAACTCTGGAAACTCTTCACCATCGGCAACAAGGCGATCGAAGCGCATGCGCCGTGGGTCAAGATGAAAGAAGGCAAAAAGGACGAAGCCCTGGCCGTCGTGGCGCTGGTGGCGAACATTCTTGCCAAAGCTTCCGTGCTGCTGCACCCCTTCATGCCGAAGACGACGGCGACGATCGCCGACGCGCTCGGTTTCGTCATCGACACGCGCGCCTATAACACATTCGTCAAAAACGGCGGGCTGCTGCCGACGTTTACCATCAAAAAAGTTCCGCCGCTCTTCCCGCGCATCGAAGCGCCCCTGATGGAACAGGCACCCGAGGCCCAGCCGAACGCCAAAGAGGAAGAAGCGCCGAAAAAAGAGAAAGCGCCCGAAAAAGAGGAAAAGGACAACCTGATCACGATCGACCAGTTTTTCCAGACCGAGCTCAAGATCGGTACGATCGTCGAAGCGGAAGAAGTGCCCAAAAGCAAGAAACTGCTCAAACTCCAGGTCGACGTGGGTGAAGAGAAACCCCGACAGATCGTTGCCGGCATCAAAGAGTATTATGCTGCCGATGCACTGGTAGGGACCCAGGTATGCGTTGTTGCCAACCTCAAGCCCGCCAAACTGATGGGGATGCTTTCCGAAGGCATGCTGCTTGCGGCAAAAGACGAGAACGGGCTCTCCCTGATGCGTCCCGAAGCACCGAGAAAGGCAGGCAGCTCCGTCGGATGAGGCTCCAGAACCTCCTCTCGCTGACCGGTGCGAAATTGATGTCGGAGCCGGCCGTCACCCTGGTGGATGCCATCGTGCTTCAGCCGCATAAGGTCCGGCGGGGCGATCTTTTTGTCGCCTTTGAGCCCGAAGAGATTCCCCAGGCAATCGCCAACGGTGCCTATGCGGTCCTGTATGAGGGGGACACCCCGGTGACCGACCCGGAGATTGCCTGGCTCCGCGTTGATTCCGTGGAATTCGCCCTGCTCCGGCTGCTGCGTTTTCACCTGCTTGAAAAATCGCTGCAGGTCTTCAGCTGCGACGATGTCACCCTGGCCGTTGCGGCGCAGATGCTGACCGATGCGCGCTGCTATGTGCTTCAGAGCAGTCTGAAAACGGCATTTTACGAGCTGTGGGAACTGCCGGAGCGGAGCTGGGTCTTCGTCCCGGAAAGCAAAAGCTGCGAAGATCTTTTCGTGCAGGTTCAACCCCTGCCGAAACAAAGCGGTATGTCGGTCGATATTGCGGAGCAGACGCTTTTCGAGACTTCCTTTGTGCTCGATGACGTCTATTATGAACGCATGCAGCTCTCCCCGTTCTTTCTCCCCTATCTCGTCACCCTCTACCTGTTCGCCAAACAGCACGACCTTGAATTCAGTGTCGGCGGCATGCAGGGCAGTACCCATTTCGTGCCGGTCTTCGTCGGGGATGACCTGCGTGTCAAGACCTTCGGGCAAGGCGGCAAAGTACTGATTTTCGAACCGGACCTTTCCTTGCTGCTTCGGGAGATCGATTTCATCCGCAGTGAAGCGAAGTGGGCGAAAATCATCTATCTTCTGCCCAGGACCTCTGCCGATGCCTACGAGGACAACGATGCATTCTTGCTATATGAAACCCAAGAAGATATAATGCAGATATTAAAAACGGTTCCTTTTCATTTTGCACTGATCGGCGGCCAGGACAAGCGGCTGCTCGACACCATGCTGACGCGAACCGAAACACCAACACTTTTCTAGGAGCAATTGCGTTGAACGCAGACCCTTCGTCATCGAGGCCCCTGGCCCTCAAAGAATTACTTTCACAAAGCAGCGTTACCCTGTATGGCATTTTTTTCGGAATTATTGCCTTTATCTTCCACCATTATTATCACAACGCCTACCTTGCAACCACCCTTGCCGCCCTATCGATTGCGCTGCTTTCGATGACGGTAGCGGAAGTCGCCGAGGTACTCGCAGAACGCCTCGAAGAGCCTTACGGCTCCTTCGTACTGACTTTCAGTGCCGTGATCGTCGAGATCATCCTGCTCTATATGGTCTTGATCAATGCCCAGCATGACGCGCGTGCACTCGATACCGTTAAAGGCGGCATCATCTCGGCGGTCATCGTCGACATGAACGTGCTACTGGGACTGGCCGTATTTATCGGCGGTCTGGCCTTCAAGGAGCAGGAGCACAACGAAGATACGTCCAGCACGTATACGACGATTCTGCTCGTCGCTTCCTCCGCGTTGCTTGTGCCGAGTATCATGCACTTTACGGCCCAGTCCGAACAGGATCTTGAGCTTGCGAGCAACATTATCGGCCTGGTTCTTTTTGCCTTCTATATCGTCATTTTCATTTTTCAGACCAAAACCCACTCCCACTTTTTCAAAGCGACTGCCCGAAGCCGGATCTTCCGCTACAAACGCCGGCTTGCCGAGGGTGAGGAAGAGGAAGAAGAACCCGAGTCGTTCGAGCGGCTGAGTACCGCCAGTAATTTTTTCATTATC
>JARROU010000056.1:0-6506 GCA_037383585.1 Campylobacterales bacterium
TAAAGAGGGTGCGGGTCTGAGGGCTGTCCCATGACGGTTCCGCTACGACCTGCGGATTGATGTGGTCTTTGCCGAAGGGGAGGAACTGGATGGCGACGATGAGCACGAGTGCGGCGATGAGGATTTTGGTTTTCATAAGGACTCCTTTGGTGTCTGGATAGATTGTAACTCGTTTTTGGCTTCGATCCTCCGGTAGAGGATCGGCAGGATAATGAGCGTCAGCAGCGTCGACGTGATGAGGCCGGTGATGACGACGATGGCCAGGGGTTTCTGGATTTCCGAGCCGGGGCCGGTCGCAAAGAGCATCGGCACGAGTCCGAACGCGGCGATGAGGGCCGTCATCAGGACCGGCCGCAGCCGCCGCTTCGCCCCTTCGATCACGGCATCGTGCAGCGGCATCGATTTGACCAGCTCGTTGAAGTAGCTGACCATGACGACGCCGTTGAGCACGGCGATCCCGAGCAGGGCGATAAAACCGACCGACGCGGGGACGGACAGGTAGTGGCCGCTGAGCATGAGCCCGGCGATCCCGCCCGAAAGCGCGAGCGGGATCATCGCGAAGACGGCCGCCGCCTGGCGCAGGGAACGGAAGGTGAAAAACAGGATCAGGAAGATCACCGCCAGTGCGGCGGGTACGACGACGCCGAGCCGCGCCATGGTGCGCTGCTGGTTCTTGAACTCCCCGCCGTATTCGAGCCGGTAGCCCGGCGGCAGGGCGACGCCCTTTTCGATCTTGGAGGCGATCGTCTCCACGAAGCTGGTCAGGTCCGTGCCGCCGACGTTGGTCTGAACGGAGACGAAACGCTGTGCCCCTTCGTGCTTGATTTCGACGCTGCCCTCCGTGCGCTCGACGTGCGCAAGATTGGAAAAGGCGATGCGTTCGCCGCGCGGCGTGGTGAGGTAGATCGATGCGAGCGGCAGATCGCTTTTCGCACGGTCGCCCCGGACCAGGATGGAGAACTGCTTCATCCCCTCGTAGATCTTGCCCGCTTCCGTTCCCATCACGGCGATGGAAAGGATCTGGGCCGCTTCGTCGAGGTTGAGCCCGTGTTTGGTCAGCTGTTTCTTGTCAAAAACGACCTGTTCATAGGAGACGCCTTCGTTCTGGCGCATGTAGACGTCCTCGCTGCCTTCGGTTTCACGAAGGAGGTCCGAGATCTCGCCGCCGAGGGTGTTCAGGGTACCGAGGTCGTCGCCGAAGAGCTTGATGACGACATCGCCCCGCGCCCCGGTGAGCATCTCCGAGGTGCGCATCTCGATGGGCTGTGTGAAACCGAATTCAATGCCGGAGATGCCTTCAAGCACCGCGCGCATCTGCGCCTTGAGCCATTCGGGATTGCGCACGCGCCACTGCGACTTGGGCTTAAGCACCAAAAAGGTGTCTGTATCGTTGAGGCCCATCGGGTCGAGCCCGATCTCGTCTGAACCGCTGCGGGCGATGATGGATTTGATCTCGGGCACCCGGGCCATCAGTTGCTGCTGGATCTGCGTGTTGAGTGCGATGCCGGCGGGGATGTTGATGGAGGGGTCGGATTCGACGCCGACGACGATGTTGCCTTCATCCATCGTCGGCATGAAGGTCTTGCCGACGCGGTCAAACATGTAGATGCTCAGCGGCACGAGCAGGACCAGCAGGCCATAGACCGCTTTCTCGTAACGGAACGCGTGCCGGAGCGCCGGCACGTAGAGTGCTTCGAGTTTGCGCACGAGCCAGGTCGGTTTGTCGTGGCTTTTACGGATGCTCATCCCGGCGATGACCGGAATGAGGTAGAGCGCGAAGACGATGGAGGAAGCGAGGGTGAAGACAATGCTCAGCGCCACCGGGGCGAAGAGTTTGCCCTCGAGTCCCTGCAGCATCAGCAGGGGCGAGAAGATCGTAATAATGATGACGACACCCGAGACAATGGGGAGGCTCACCTCTTTGGCCGCCAGGTAGATCAGACGGCTTCGCGGTTCGTGCTTGTATTTGGGATGCGAAAGCCACGCGACGATGTTTTCGACCATGACGACCGCCGAATCAACGATCATCCCGATGGCGATGGCGATGCCGCCGAGGCTCATCAGGTTCGCACTGATGCCGAAAAGGTGCATCAGGATGAAGGCGCTGAGGATCGCCATGGGCAGGATCATAGCGACGGTAAGCGCCGATATGATGTCTCCGAGCATCAGCAGCAGAATGATGATGATCAGCACGACGGCTTCAAGCAGGGCCTTCTGAACGGTGTCGACGGCCTTGCCGACGAGGTCGCTCCGGTCGTAGAAGACGGAAAGTTTCACGCCTTCGGGCAGCCGTTGCTCCAGTTCGGTGAGGCGCGTTTTGACCGCGGACACGGTTCGAGAGGCGTCGGCGCCCTTGAGGCCGAGCACGAGCCCTTCGACCGCTTCGCCCCTGCCGTCTTTGGTCACGTACCCGTAGCGGGTCACGGCCCCGACGGAAACCTCGGCGACGTCGCCGACATAGACGGTGCTGCCGCTGCGCTGTGCGAGGACGAGTTCGCGGATGCTTTCACTCCCGGTCTGTTTGCCCAGCACCCGTACGATCAGGGCCTCGTCACCCCGTTCCAAACGTCCCGCTCCGTAGTTGGCGTTGTTGCGTTCGATGACGTCCACGAGCTGCGAGACGGGGATGCCGTAGGCGGCGAGCCGCGCAAAATCGGGCTTGACGACGAAGCTTTTGACCCGGCCGCCCAGAGCGTTGACGTCCGCAACCCCGGGGACGCTGCGCAACGCGGGACGGATCGTCCAGTCGAGCAGGGTGCGTTTTTCCATCAGGCTCAATTGATCCGATTCGATCGTGAACATCAGGATTTCGCCCAGCGGGGTCGTGATGGGGGCAATGCCGCCGCCGATGGTGTCGGGCAGCTCCTTTTTGACCGCGCTGAAACGCTGGTAGACGCGGTCGCGGGCCCAGTAGAGATCCGTGCCCTCTTCGAAATCGATCGTGATGTCGGCCAGGGCGTATTTGGAGATGGAGCGGACCCTCGTCTGGTGCGGGATGCCCTGCATCTCCAGTTCGACGGGAATCGTGATCTGCTGCTCCACTTCCGAGGGGGTCATGCCGGGTGCTTTGATGATGATCTTGACCTGGGTCGACGAGACATCGGGAAAGGCGTCGATCACGAGCTTGCCGTAAGAGAGGATGCCGTAGGCGGCGACGGCGACGGCCAGCAGCAGCACGATGATGCGCTGCGAGAGCGCGAAACGCAGGAACGCGTCCATCATTCGTCCCCCTCAGCGACATTTTTCAACGCCAGGACGGAGGAAGCGGCGATGCGGGTCCCGGCGCTGAGGCTTCCCGTCACGTAACAGAAGCCCTCTCGGCGGGAAAGGACCGTCACCGCTACCGGTTCGAATCCCCCGTCTTTTTGCACAAAGAGGACGCTGTGGCCGTTCCGGTCGACGACGGAGACCGCGGGGACTTTCCAGGCGTCGGTGCGGCGCGAGAGGGCGACGTTCATGCTGGCCCCGCCGCGCTTTCCGCAACGCCCTTCCTCGTGAAGGTCGAGGGTGCGGGTCTGGGAAACGGGGTCGATCTGCGGCGCCTTGGCAAACAGTGTAAAGATCTGTCCTCCTGCAGTGAGGGTTTCGCCCGTTTTGAGGGTGTCGGCCGTTTTCCAGGGCATATCGATTTCAAAGTGGCACTCGTCGGTTTCGACAAGGGCGGCCAGTTCGGCGCCTTCGGCGACGTAGCTGCCGTTTTGGACCTTTAGCGCGGTGAGGCTGCCTGTGGCCGGCGCCGGGATGAAGAGGACGGGATCGGGCTTATGCCGTGCCGCGATCCGTTTGAGGCGGTCGGGCTGCATGCCGTAGGCGAGCAGCACGTCGCGCTGGAAGGCGGCGGACGCTTCGAGTTTCTGGAGGCGGTTGCGGCTCTCTATCAGCTTTTTGGAAGCGACGACCCCTTTCTTGGCGAGGGGCTCGAGCCGTGTGACCTCTTTCTCGTAAAATTCCCGTTCCAGCAGCGTCGCGATGTAGTTCGACTGCAGGTCGAGCAGTCGGGGGCTTTTTAGGGTGAAGAGCGTCTGCCCTTTTTTGACGTGCGCGAAGGGCTTTACGGCGATCTTCGTGACGAATCCGTCCGTATTGGCGCTGACGGTATAGCGTGCGCCGGGCGGGTAGGTATAGGTGCCGAGGTAGCTGCCGACGGGGATGCGTTCGGTCGCCTCCGGAGCGACCAGCGTCACCCGGAGCGTTCCCGGATCGATGGTTTCGGCCGCGGCGTGCGGCAGCATAAAGGCGGTGATGAGTGCTAAAAAGTATTTCATTTGTTATCCTTGTTAAGAGCGGGGGAGATGCCGAGACGGGCGAAGAGTTCCGCTTCGGCTTTCAAAGCGCCGGCCCGGAGCCGGACACCCTCCATCAGCAGGGCGAACAGCGCTTTTTGGCTTTCGATGTATTCCAGGTAGCTGGCTTCGGAGCCCATAAAGCGTTCGCGCAGCAGTTCCGTCGTTTCATAGGCGTCGGGAATCAATTCGTCGTTGAGACGCCGCAGATTCCACTGCCGGGTTTCCTGGACGGCGGTAAAGGCGGCGACGCGGGCCGCGATCGTGCGCTGCATGGTGCGCAGTGCAGCGGCGTCTGCGAGCGCGTCGCGCCGTGCGGCTTCGCGTTCGTTCTCCCGGCGGCTCCCGCCCCCCAGCGGAACGGAAGCGTAAAGGATGCCGCGCTGCAGGTCCATCTCGTCATCATAGCCGGCGCCCAGGGTGACTTCCGGCAGCCAGGTGTCGCGGTAGGTTTTCAGGGCGTTGGACCCGGCAAGACGGTTTTCAAGCTGCCGCAGCAGCGGGGCATGCTCGAAAACGCTTTGCGGCGGCAGGACGATGCGCTCTGGCAGGTCGCTGCAGCGCACTCCGGAGACCTCGGACTGCACGGAGGCCCCGAGCAGCGCAAGGGTTTCGGCGTAACGGCTGTCCAGGTCGTCGATCTGCAAAGAGAGGGTTTGGACATTGAGGCGGCTGCGCAGCCAGGCGCTCCGGTCGAACTCGCCGCCCTCCATCCCGGTGCGGATCAGCGTTTCCATCTGCTGCCCGCGTGAGTGCGCATCCTCGAGCAGCCAGAGCTCCTCGCGCAGGCGGCAGGCGTCGATGTAATGGCCGTAAATGCGGTTCTGAAGCCGGGCGCGCTCCATCCGTACCGAGATTTCCGTTCCGGTGTCCAGCGCCCGTTCCACCGCGCTGCCGTCGGCGAGTCGGAACGGTTTTTCAACGGCGATGCTGAATTCGATCGCATCATCGGAGGTCTCTTTGGCGTCGGCATAGCCCGCCTGTGCATTGAGGCGGACCCCGCCGCTGAGCAGTTCGCTGCGCTGTTTGAGCGCGTGCGCCTGCACGGCATATTCGCTTGCCTTGGCCGCATCGCTGCTGCCGGCGGCGTCGAGCAGGGATTGCAGATCCGCTTCCCGTGCGAAGAGGCTGAGGGCGCACCCGGTGACAACGGCCATCCATTTCATTGGCGTTCCTCCGCATCGACGCGCTTGAGGGTTTCGGCGTCGAACAGGTAGCGCCGGTTCCGGCTTGAGGCTTCGAAGTAGACCGTACATCGGATGACGCGGGTGCGAAGGCCGTCGAGTTTCAGGGCGGCGTAGCGCGTTTGAAGGGCGTAGAGCGCCGCCGATTCGTCAATGCCGAAACGCTGCCGGGCCTGTTTGGCCAGCTGCGCGTCGCGGTCAAGATAGGAGCGCTGCGAGAGGTAGAGGCTCTCGCCGCTCCGATAGGGATGTTTACAGGTGTGCGGCTCCAAAACGAGGGCGCCGCGGGCGGGCACGGCACTGCCGAGCAGTGCCGCCGAGAATATCAGCATGTATAACGGGTTCACGGGTAACCTTTTTCTTGAAAAATAGAATCAGTATGGTTGGGTAATGGGGTGAAAAAGGTTAGACGAGCGGTGGTCTGGGCCGGACGGAGGTGATGTGCGACGGCGGTGCCGCGCAGGTGCCGCTGACCGGAGTGCGCAGCATGGTTTGTCCCGGCAGGGTGGTCTGCGGTTCCGGGATCGAAAGCAGGACGTGGATGTGTTCGTGGATCTGCGAAGGCAGGTCGAGCGCGCCGGCGTCGCCCTGGACATAGCAGAGTTCATACTGCGTGTCGGCGTCCACGTCGGCAATGACGTAGTCGTGCACGACGAAGAAGCCGAAGGCGAACATCAGGACCGAGAGCAGAACCGTGCGCAGCGTTTTCATAATGTCGGGAATTCTAACGAAACGGTCCTGTCCCAAACTGAAGATTCCCGCTTAGATGATTCGTTCAGGAACGGGAGTCATTGATCCAGGCAGTAGGCGTCACCCAGGACGCAGCACCCCTCCGTTACGCCGATGGATCTGAGGGTATCGCTGATCTCCTTGTAGTGCTGATAGCTTTGCAACCGGAGGAGTTCAAAGGCGCCGACAAGATCGTCGACCCCCTCCGCGATCGCGATCGATTCGTTGAGGTCGGCGATGTCTTTGACCTCGACCTTGCAGCCGACCTGCAATGCCTCCTGTTCAGAGGCATTGCCCTCGGCGTAGAGGG
>JARROU010000057.1:0-12703 GCA_037383585.1 Campylobacterales bacterium
TCTCTATTGTCTACAGCGATGCAGTAGGCAAGGTTCCATTCCGTACGGAAGTGGGCGCGGAGCTGGCGTGGCACAAGTCAACCGATGAACACCTTGTGCGCTCTTTCTATACCGTCAGCGAAGACCTGCTTTACGGCTATCAAATCGCTTTGGATATCGGGCTGTACAGTGATGTCTCCTCGGAACTTTTTGTCAGGGCGGATTATCGCAAACTCAGCGGCGATGCAACGATGGAGTATTACACAGAGGACGGGTTTCATTACAACAGTCTGCCGGCTTCTTTTGAAAACAGAAGCTGCAGTGCGTTTCTAACGTACAGGCATCGCTTCTGACCCGTTTGGAAAACAGCCGTGCACCGGTTATCCTGTTTCAGAGTTCTCCCGCTACAATACGACATCTTTTTTGCCGAGAGTTTTCATGAACCATTCCGAGTATCGTAAAAGCGTCAAACTGCTGAACAAGTACGCGTATCACTACTATGTGCTCGACAACCCAATTGCCAGCGACGAGGAATACGACAAACTCTACCACGAGGTGCTGGCGTACGAGCAGGAACATCCGGACAAACGGCGCGCCGATTCGCCGACGCTACGGGTCGGGGGTACGCCGCTGGAAGGTTTCGTGAAGGCGAAACATCTCAGCCGCATGTGGAGCCTGGAGGACATTTTCGACGCCGAAGACCTGCAAAAGTGGCTGGAGCGGGTCGCAAAGCTCGCGGACAACGTCACCTTCTACTGCGAACCGAAGTTCGACGGGGCGAGCCTCAACCTGATCTACGAGGACGGCAAACTGGTCCAGGCGATCACCCGCGGAGACGGTGTCCAGGGCGAGGACGTCACCCAGAACGTCAAGACGATCCGCAGCATCCCGCTCGAGATCCGCGGGGAGGTCGTCATCTTCAAAGAGGAGTTCGACGCGATCAACCGCGAACGCGCCGAGGCGGGCGAAGCGCTGTTTGCGAACCCGCGCAACGCGGCCGCGGGCAGCCTGCGCCAGCTCGACCCGAAGGTCACGGCGAAGCGCAACCTCGTCTTTATGCCTTACGGCATCGGGGAGAACACGCTGGAGATCCCGCTGCTGAGCAAACGCATGGAGATGGTGTACGCCCTGGGGTTCCGTAAACCGCCGCTGCACCGCGTCTGCGAAGGCTTTGACGAGATCGAAGCGATTTATGAGCAGATGAAAGCGGAGCGGGACGACTACAAGATGATGCTCGATGGGATGGTCATCAAGGTCGACCAGGTCGACGCGCAGATGGACATGGGGTACACGGTCAAGAATCCCCGCTGGTCGGTGGCGTACAAGTTCCCGGCCGTCGAAAAGATGACCCGGATCGATGACATCATCCTACAGGTGGGACGCACGGGCGTCGTCACCCCGGTTGCCGTCGTGGAACCGGTCGACATCGAAGGCGTCACGGTTGAGCGGGCGACCCTGCACAATTTCGACGAGATCGGGCGCAAGGATATCCATATCGGGGACCATGTCATCATTTTGCGCAGCGGCGACGTCATCCCGAAGATCATCAAGGTGATCCCCGAACGCCGCGACGGCAGCGAGAAGGCCGTGCCGCGGCCGGATCACTGCCCGGTCTGCGGCAGCGAACTGCTCGACGAAGGGGCGCAGATCAAGTGTCAGAACCTTTCGTGCGAAGCGCGGGTCGTCAACGCCGTCATCTATTTCGCCTCCAAGCAGTGCCTCAACATTGACGGGCTCGGCGACAAGATCGTCGAAGCGCTTTACAAGGCGGGATTGGTGCACGGGGTGATCGACCTTTACAGATTGACGCTGGATGACCTGCTGAACCTTGAGGGCTTCAAAGAGAAAAAGAGCCGTAAACTGCTCGACGCGATCGAAAAGAGCAAAGGGACGGCGTGCTGGCGTTTTGTCAACGGCCTGGGCATCGAGCACATCGGGGAGGTCGCCTCCAAGCAGCTCTGCGAGCGTTTCGGACTGGACTTTGTGGACGCGACGGAGGAGGCGCTGCTGGCCATTGACGGCTTCGGAAGCGAAATGGCGGCATCGGTGCTGGAGTTCGTACGGGTTAACCGCGAACAGATCGAGGCGCTGCGCGATGTCGTGCAGCCTGCGGCACCGGAAAAAAAGGCCGAGGCAGCGGAGAATCCTTTCAAAGGCAAGACCGTGGTGCTGACCGGGACGATGAGCCGGCCGCGCCCGGAAATCAAAACAGAGCTTGAAGCGCTGGGGGCGAAAGTCTCCGGCAGCGTTTCGAAAAAAACCGATTACGTCATTTACGGCGAAGAGGCCGGCAGCAAGTATGACAAGGCGGTTTCACTGGGGGTAGCGACGCTTACGGAAGATGAGATGAAACGGATGCTACAATAGGGGCATGAAAAACGTGCCCGAAAACAGCGCCGTCACCATCGACGATTACCAGGAAATACTCGAACTGCAAAACGTCATTTTGGAAAAAGTGGCCGAAGATGCGGGGAAACAGGAAGTGCTCGACGAACTGTGCCGGCTGCAGGAGAAAATGGTACCGGGCGTTGTGGCGTCGATCATGCTCGTCAATCCCGAAGACGGCAAGATGTACGTTGAAGCGGCCCCGTCGCTCGCACGCGAAGCGATCGGGGAACTCGACGGATTGGCACCGGACGGCAGGAGCGGGCCGTGTGCCGACGTGATTTTCCTCAGGGAACCGCAGTACATCAGTTCCATCTCCGGCGATGCGCGCTGGGAAAAGATGATGGGGTTTGCCCAGACGCTCGGCCTGAAAGCCTGCTGGGCGATGCCGATCGCCTTGCACGGGACCGTCGTCGGCAGCCTGGCGCTGAGTTCGTACGAGGAGCGTGAGCCGCTGCCGTTTCACAAGATGCTGCTGAGCATCGCATCCCGGATCGTGAGCATCGTGCTCAAGCGCGAACAGCACCGCGAAACACTGAGCTATCTTGCTTTCCACGATCCCCTCACGGGGCTGGCCAACCGCACGATGCTCGAAGAGCGGCTTGAGCATCTGATTGAATGTTCCGGGCGCAAGGAAGAAGCAGCGGCGCTGTTGTTCGTGGATCTGGACCGTTTCAAATACCTCAACGACACCTACGGACATGAAACCGGGGACCGGTTGCTCGTCGAGGTGGCGAAACGGCTGCGAAACAGTGTGGGAAAAGAGGATACGGTTGCCCGGTTCGGTGGAGACGAGTTCGTCATCCTCCTGGAAGAGGGGCAGGAGCGCCAGAACGTTTTGCAAAAAGCCGAGACGCTGATCCATGCGTTCAAGGCACCGTTCTACGTCGAGGAACAGAGTTTTGTCATCTACGGCAGTATCGGTATCGCCGTATTCCCCGAGGACGGGAAGGACGTCGAGACACTGTTAAAACATGCCGACACGGCCATGAATCAGGCGAAGCAGACCCAGGACCATATCCGTTTCTACGCGCCGCAGATGAGCGAACAGACACTCAAAAGCCTCGTATTGGAAAAAGAACTTCACGACGCGATCCGGAACGACGATTTCGTCGTCTATTATCAGCCGATTTTCGAAGGCAACGGCAGCGACCTCCGGGGGGCGGAAGCCCTGGTGCGCTGGCAGCATCCCGAACGCGGGCTGCTGCTGCCTGTTGAATTTATCCCCTTTGCGGAAGAAACGGGGCTGATCTCCCAAATCGACGAAATGGTGCTTGAACGCGTCATCGCCGATCTTCGGCGCTGGCGGGCGGAATCAATGAACCGGATTGTGCCGATCTCGGTCAATATCTCCGGACGCCATATCAACGAAAAGGATGTGACGCAGCTGGCCTATATCCTCAACCGAAGCGCGCTTGCGAGGGATTATATCGGGCTTGAACTGACCGAAACGTATCTGATGCAGTACGCCGACGAGACCGTGAAGCAGCTTGAGCGGCTCAAGCATGCAGGGGTCCGGCTCGCCATGGACGATTTCGGCAGCGGCTATTCGTCGCTGGGCTACCTCAAGCGTTTCAAGATCGATACGCTCAAGATCGATCAGATGCTCGTTAACGACATCGTTGACAATGCGGACGACCGTTCCATCGCGGAAGCGATCATCAAAATGGGGCACAGCCTCGGGCTTCAGATCGTGGCGGAAGGGGTCGAGACGCGTGAACAGCTCGAGCTGCTCAAATCCTTCGAGTGCGATGCACTACAGGGCTTCTATTTTGACCGTGCACTCCCCGCGAAGGTGTTCGAAGAGAAATATCTGAGGAGAAAACGGTGAGACTGTTGTGGATGCTTCTGACGGCGGTCGCCCTTTTTGCAGCGGAGCGGAGCGGTCCTTTCCTCGAGGCGGGTGCGGGCGTCGGCACTTATGACGACGACGGGCGCCTCGCAGATATTGACAGCCTGAATGTACTCCAGGTCCGTGCCGGTGCCGGAGCCTTCATCAACCGGCACTTTTCCGTGGCGCTGGAATATGCGCAGTTTGAAGCGTTCGAAGGTACGACTCAGGCTTTGGAAGCGTCCCGTCAGTACTTCAGGATGTTTACGGCCGACGTCGCGGCGCATTATCCGCTTTTCGAGGAGAAATTGGACCTGTTCGCCAAGTTCGGGGCGGGGGAGATCTTCTGGGATCAGAAAGAACCTGTGAACCTGAACAGTTCGTCGGCGGTACTGGTTTACGGCGCGGGAATCGGTGTGCGCCCGGTCTCCTGGCTGACGTTCAATCTCGGCTATGATTTTTATGCGTTCGAGATGGATACGGGCGAGGCCTCCTATGATATGAACCTGGGGAGCGCGTATCTCGATCTGCAGGTGCAGTTTTAATGCGTCTTGATCACTACCTTGTCGACGCGGGACTGGCTGCGACCCGCTCAAAAGCACAGCAGATGATCAAGTCCGGTACGGTTACAGTGGACGGATCTGTGGTGAAAAAAACGGCCTTCAGCGTTACCGGACAGGCGGTCGAAGTGACGGAAGAAATGCCCTACGTCAGCCGTGCGGCGCTGAAGCTCAAAGGCTTCCTGAACGCGCTCCCTTTTTCGTGTAAAGGGATGACGGCGCTGGACATCGGGGCCTCGACCGGCGGGTTTACCCAGGTACTGCTCGAAGCGGGTGCCGAACGCGTCGATGCCGTCGACGTCGGAACGGACCAGCTGCATCCGACGCTCAAAAACGATCCGAGGGTGCGGAGTTTTGAACAGACGGACATAAGGCGTTTCGATTCGGAAGAGATCTACGACGTGATCACCAGCGACGTCTCGTTTATCTCGCTGCACCATATCCTCGACGACGTGGACCGTCTGGCTTCGCGCTGGATCGTGCTGCTGTTCAAACCGCAGTTCGAGGTCGGGCGGGAAGCCGAGCGCGACCGCAGGGGCGTCGTGACAGACACGGCGGCGATCGCGAAGGCGATGGCGTCGTTTGAAGCTGCGTGCGAAAAACGCGGCTGGAAACTGCGGGCAAAAGAAGAAGCCGCCATTGCGGGCAAGGAGGGGAACAGTGAAACATGCTACTGCTTTGAAAAGGGTTGAGGCCGTTGCCATCGGGGGCTTTGATGGGATGCACGAGGGGCATCAGCATCTGTTCGATGCGCTGGGGGAGCACGGCGCGATTGTTGTGATCGAAACGGGGTATGCCAATCTCACCCCCGGCCGGGAACGCGAACATTTTACGTCCCATCCGATCGTATACGTCCCGCTCGATGAAGTCCGGATGCTTGATGATGCGGGGTTCGTGGCCTATCTGAAAGCGCAGTTCCCCGAGCTGCGGCGCATTGTAATCGGTTACGACTTCCGCTTCGGCCGCGACCGGAAGTTCTCCCACGCGGATCTTGCAAAGATCTTTGACGGAGAGGTCCGGGTGATCGACGAAGTCACGATCGGCGGCGACTCGGTTCATTCGCACAAGATCCGTGCGAAACTGATCATCGGGGACATTGCCGGTGCCAACCGTTTCCTGGGCCATAACTACACCGTCCGCGGCAGGGTCGTACGCGGGCAGGGGATCGGTGCGAAAGAACTGGTCCCGACAATCAATATGCTGACGGGCGGATTCTTGCTGCCGCGCGAAGGGGTGTATGCGTCGCTGGCACGGATTGACGGCGAAGAACATTACCATCCCTCGGTGACCTTTCTCGGTCACCGCGTCACGACCGACGGCTCCTTTGCTGTCGAAACGCATATCCTCGACGGGGAGGTCGCGTGCAGAGAAACGGTCGACGTCAGTTTTGTCACCCGCTTGCGCGGCAATGAAAAATTTACGACGCTCGATGCGCTCAAGGCTCAGATCGAACGCGATATCGCGGAAGCGAAAAAAGTCCTGGTCCGGCTGGAACTGTAGAGCCTGGTTGAATGTTTTTTGTACATCCGTGACGCGAATGAAGGAATTCTCGTGGGTGAACTCTTTACTTTCTTCGGTGTGATCAGCGAAAATCACACATACCTTTTCATGTCGCACATGCTGCTGACGGCACTGATTGTTATCATGCTGGCCAAAATGGCAACCAAGAACCTCAAAGTGGTCCCGGCCGGAACACAGAACCTGATGGAAGCGTACCTGCAAGGGGTCGCCGCAATGGGTACGGACGTTATGGGCCGCGAAAAGGCGATGCGTTATCTGCCGCTGGTCGCAACGCTGGGATTGTTTATCGGTATTGCGAACCTGATCGGTGTCATTCCGGGCTTTGAAGCGCCGTCGGCGTTCCTGGATTTTACGCTGGCGCTCGCGCTGATCGTCTTTATCTATTATAACTTCGAGGGCATCCGCCGCAACGGTGTCGTCGAGTATTTCAAACACTTTATGGGTCCGGTATGGTGGCTGGCATGGCTGATGTTCCCGATCGAGATCGTTTCGCACATCTCGCGCATCGTCTCGCTGAGCTTCCGTCTCTTCGGTAACGTCAAGGGCGACGACATGTTCCTGATGGTCATGCTGATGCTCGCGCCGTGGCTGCTGCCGATGATCCCGTTCGCACTGCTTTCATTCATGGCGCTGCTGCAGGCATTCATCTTCATGATGCTGACCTATGTTTACCTCGGCGGAGCCGTAACGCTTCACGAAGAATCCCTCTAAGATCCACACTGCCTTACGCATGAAACGCGGTACGTTCGACACGCTTCTGAGTTTCCTGCTCGGCTTTGCCTGGGCCATGCTCTTTGTCGGGGCCTGGCTTGTTTTCAAAATCACAGCGCTTTTCGGTTTCCCCGTCGCGTTTCTCTCCACACTGATATTTATTTTCTTTTCCCTGTTCTGTATTCTGCTGCTCGAGGGCCTGAATCTCTATAAAGAGCGGGCGGAAACCTGCAAGGAACAGACACGGCTGCTGCGCCGCATCGCGGGGCTGCTCGAAAAAGAGTCGTAGGCTCCGATGCCGTTTTTCGCCTACCTGATCACCGACGGTCATTACGGCTGCACTGCGCCGGGCGCATTTGCCAGGCGGCTTGATGCGCTTTTCACGGCACACGCGGTAGCGTATGCGCTGTACCGGGATAAGGAGAATCCCGACTATCCGCGTTTTGCGGCGGTGTTCATCGACGTGTGCCGGGCACACGGGGTCAAGGCGATGCTGCATCGCGACATCGCGCTGGCCGAAGACCTTGGAGCCGACGGCGTGCATCTTACCTCTACGCAGTCTGACGCGATCGCCCGGGCGAAAGCGGCAGGGCTCCACACCGTCATCTCCACCCACCGTGCCGACGAGATCGCCCATGCGCATGCCGAAGGCGCGGATGCCGTCACCTACAGCCCGATCTTCGCCACGCCGGGCAAGGGCGCCCCTAAAGGTTTAGAGGATTTAAATGAAACAGCGGGTAAAATAGACCTACCTGTTATCGCGCTGGGCGGCATCGTGACGCCGGACCAGATCAAAGCGGTGAAAGCAGCCGGCGCCGCCGGCTTTGCATCAATAAGATACTTTTCCAAGGAAACATTTTGTTCGAAGTGATCATCGGGCTCGAAGTCCACGTCCAGCTCAATACGAAAACCAAACTCTTTTGCTCCTGTCCCACCAGTTTCAACGACCGTCCCAACGTCAATACCTGTCCGACCTGTCTCGCCCTTCCGGGGGCACTTCCGGTCTTCAATAAAGCGGTGATGCACAAAGCGGTGATGTTCGGTACGGCCGTTGATGCGACGATCAACCGGACCAGCTTTTTCGACCGGAAAAGCTATTTTTACCCCGACAGTCCGAGCGCCTATCAGATTACGCAGCTCTATACGCCGATCGTCGAACATGGCGAGCTGGAGATCGATTTCGAGGACGGTTCGCACAAAACGATCCGCATCAACCGCGCGCATATCGAAGCCGACGCCGGCAAGAACATTCATGACGGTGCGGTTTCCAAGGTCGATCTCAACCGTGCGGGGACCCCGCTGATCGAGATCGTCTCCGAACCCGATATGCGTTCGGCCGAAGAGGCGATCCTGTATCTGAAAAAACTGCACTCGATCGTCCGTTATCTCGACATCAGCGACGCGAACATGCAGGAGGGCTCATTCCGGGTCGACGTCAACGTTTCCATCCGCCCCAAAGGCGACGAGAAACTCTATACCCGCGTCGAAATCAAGAACATCAACAGCTTCAAGTTTATCCACAAGGCGATCGAGATGGAGGTTCAGCGTCAGATCGATGCCTGGGAAGACGGCGTTTACGACGAAGAGATCTACCAGGAGACCCGCCTGTTTGACCAGACGAAACAGGAGACCCGCTCCATGCGCGGCAAGGAAGAGGCGGCCGACTACCGCTACTTCCCCGAACCGGACCTGCTCAAAGTCGTCGTCGACGACGAGATGTACGCAAGCGCGACGCAGATCCCGGAGCTGCCGGACGAAAAGCGTGAACGCCTGGTCAAAGAGCACGGTCTGCGCGAATACGATGCGAGCGTCATCACGGCCGACCTCGAAATGGCGCACTTCTTCGAGAAGATGCTCGAACAGGGGATCAGCGCCAAAAACGCCGTCACGTGGCTTACGGTCGAGCTCCAGGGGCGCCTCAAGGGCGGCGTAACGGTGGCGACGTCACCGGTCGATGCTGCGAAACTGGGCCTCATCGTCAAACGCATCGAAGACAAGACCATCAGCGGCAAGGCCGCAAAAGAGGTACTTGATCATCTGATGGAGAATGATGCAGACGTCGACGAGACGATCGAGAAACTGGGCCTCAAGCAGGTCAGCGACACCGGGGCCATCGAAGCGATGGTCGATGAGATCCTTTCGGCCAACCCGGCAAAGGTCGAGGAATACAAAGGCGGGAAGGACAAACTGTTCGGTTTCTTCGTCGGGCAGGTGATGAAAGCCAGCAAAGGAAGCGCCAACCCGCAGGCGGTCAACGAGATCCTCAAACAGAAACTGGGATAAGCCATGAATCTGCTTTCCAGGGCGATCGTCGACGGCGCCTACGCTCTGGAATCGTCGATATTGCATCGTCGGCTGCGCAACATCGTCGATAACCTCATGAACAATGAGGCTTTTTACTATAAACGGATTTTCGACCTGTTTATGATGACGCTGATCTTTTCGAGTGTCTTTATCCTTATCCGCGATGTCAAATCGGAACAGAACGATTTCCTGGCACTTTTCAACGATTACATTATCTCCATCATCTTTCTGATCGAATACCTGATGCGGTTCTGGGTCAGCAGCAACAGTACGCAGATTATCATCGCCCAGTATGAAAAAGACGAACTGCTCCAGCGCAATTTTCGCATCGGCAGGGCGCTGTTCAAAGCGCTGCGCGCCAAATGGAAGTACATCAGTTCCCTTCCCGCGATCATCGATCTCCTGGCGATTATGCCGTTTTTCCATGAATTGCGGCTTCTGCGTCTGTTTATCATCTTCCGTGTCTTCAAACTGTTCCGATATGCCCAGAACATGCACCATTTTGCGGCCATCCTTGCGAGCAAGAAGTTCGAACTGTTTACCCTCTTCACCTTTGCAGGACTGATCATTTTTGTCGCTTCGGTTATGATCTATGTCATGGAAGCGCTCAATCCCGATTCGAAGGTGACGACGCTGTTCGATGCGCTTTACTGGTCGATCGTGACGCTTTCGACGGTCGGATACGGGGACGTGACGCCGGTGACAAACGAAGGGCGGATCGTGGCGCTGATCGTCATTCTCGCCGGGGTCGCGGTCCTGGCGTTTGCCACGTCCATCGTGGTTTCGGCTTTCACCGAAAAACTCGACGACATCCGCGATGCGAAACTGATCCAGGACATCCAGAAACTCAAGAACTTTTACCTGATCTGCGGCTATGGCGCCGTGGCGAAGCAGACCGCCTCAAAACTGCGCCGTCTGGGGCGGAAGGTCGTTATCCTGGATGCCGATCCCAAAAAGATCGAGGCGGCGCGGAAACACCACCCCCTTTCCCTCGCAAGGGACCCTTCCAGTCTGGCGTCGCTTAGGCAGCTCGGCATCGATCCCGATACGCAGATCCGTGCCGTGATCCTGCTGGGGGATACCGACGTCGAAAACGTCTATACGGCGCTGACGATGCGCTCGATCAACCGAGGATTCCGGGTGCTTTCCCTCCTGCATGACAAGCGCCACCGTCGCAAGTTTGAAAGCGCCGGGGTCAATGACGTTGTCTATGCGCAGGAGCTGATCGGACAGCTCTCGCGCGAATACAGCGGGCAGCCGATTGCGTTCGAGACGCTTCATGCACTGCGGGCCGGACAGGACGGGGTCGTCATTGACGAGATCCTGATCGATGAGCGGATGGCCCGCCTCGTCAAAACCGTTCAGGATCTCACCATCCGGGGAGGGCGCATCATCTTGCTGGGCATCGAATCCAAACGCGAAGGCCGTTTCGTGTTCAATCCCCCTTCCGATTTTGCGCTCGAACCCAACGATTTTCTTGTCGTGATCGGTGAAAGTGCCATGCTGCACGAATACAAGATCGCACTCCACAAACGGGAGCGGACATGACGACCGATTCCATCATCTTATTCGGCTACAACGAATTCGCCCGGGAGATCGCGCAGCAGATCCGTTTCATCTACAAGCGCGTCGTGATCTACGCTCTGGAGAATGGCGAGGTCGAAGAGGCACAGGCCGACGGCCTCGAAGCGCACCTCGCGGACCTGGAGGACAAGTGGGAGGATCTGCTCTCGTTCGACCTGGCAACGACACGGATCATCTGCGCACTGAAAAACGAAGCCGAAAACGTTTTCCTGACCCTTTCGCTGCACGACCGTTTCCCTGACGCCGTCATCGTCGCCATGGCCACAACGCAGGAGAACGCTACCAAGCTCCGTCTTGCCGGGGCCAACAAGGTCATTGCGGAGCTGCAGACGACTTCGAACCTGATCATAGATCTGCTCGAAAAGCCGGTCACCACAAGACTGCTCAATGAGCTGATGGATACGCAGATCGATCTCAAAGTCGTACAGGTCACACTGACAAAAACATCGCGCATCGTCGGGAAGCCGATCAGTGAAGTGCTCGAAGGGGAGCTGCACAACGTCATTCTGCTCGCGGTGGTCGACCGGCAGATGGGCGAATTGTTTATCTTTACGGCGAAAGGCTACACCCATGTGCTCGATCCGGGCGATGTTTTAGTCGTGATAGGCTACGATAAGGAGATTAAGGCATTTGAAAAGGAAATCGGAGGGGTGTGTGAAACGGATCGCAGTAATCGGAGCCGGTAAGTGGGGGTCCGCACTGGCGTTTGCGCTGGGAAAAAACCCGGAGAACGAGGTGGTGATCACGTCGCGCACGCCGCGCGACCTTCCCAATTTCGTGGACCTGGAAACGGCGCTTGGGATGGAGTACCTCGTGATGGCGATTCCCGCGCAGCAGGTCGGAGGATGGCTCAAGGAACATTTCCGTTACCATGACCAGAAGGTCCTGGTCGCCGCGAAGGGGATCGAGGCGTCCAGCGGCCGTTTTTTGAATGAGATCTTCGCCCCGTACGTTCCGGACCAGAACATCGCGTTTCTTTCCGGTCCGTCGTTCGCGGCGGAAGTGGTGCAGTCGCTTCCGACGGCGCTGGTCGTCAGCAGCAAGGACCAGCAGACGGCGATGGCGTTTGCGGAGGCATTTCCCGAGTTTATCCGCACCTATACCGACGATGACATTGCCGGGGCGGAAGTGTGCGGCAGCTATAAAAACGTGATCGCGATCGCCGCGGGCATTTGCGCGGGCCTCAAACTCGGCAACAATGCGGCGGCGGCGCTCATTTCACGCGGCCTGATCGAAATGCGGCGATTCGGACTGGCCTACGGCGCGAAAGATGAGACCTTTTTGGGACTCAGCGGCGCGGGGGATCTTTTCCTGACGGCCAGTTCGGTGCTTTCGCGCAATTACCGTGTCGGTCTTGGACTGGCGGAGGGCAAGGCCAAAGAACAGATCGTCGAAGAACTCGGGGAGGTCGCCGAGGGGATCGGTACGGCGTATGCGCTGCACGGCATCGCGAAACGCGAAGAGCTCTACCTGCCGATTGCGACGGAAGTTTATGAAATCCTTGAAGGCAAGGCGCCTTACGAGAGCCTCAACGATCTGCTGACGAGATAGGCATGACCTCGCCAAGCGTGAAGATCCTATGGGCGCTCGGGAGCGCGGCCGTTTTATCGGCAGCCGCCTTGAGTGTTCTGACCGGGGTGCAGGCCGCACTGGTCGGGGTCGTAACGCTTCTGGTCGTGCTCTGGACCAACGAAGGGCTGCCGCTGGGGGTGGTTTCTTTGCTCCCCATCGTCCTGTTTCCCGCGTTGCATATTCTTCCGCCCAAGGCGACAACAGTCTATTATGCGCACCCCATCATCTATCTCTTTCTCGGCGGCTACATGCTGGC
>JARROU010000057.1:12743-13267 GCA_037383585.1 Campylobacterales bacterium
ATTATGCGCACCCCATCATCTATCTCTTTCTCGGCGGCTTCATGCTGGCGATCGCGGTTGAAAAGAGCGGATTGCATCTGTGGATCGCGCGGAAGATGCTGGGCATCTTCCCGGCTTCCGGACGGGGAATCGTCCTTTCGCTGGCCGTGACGTCCGGATTGATGAGTTCGATCCTTTCCAATACGACGACGGCCCTGTTGCTGATGACGATCGCCCTTTTTCTTTCCGAAGACCCGAGGCTGAAGATGCGCTTTACGCTGGCCATTGCCTACGGGGCGAGTGTCGGGGGGATATTAACCCCGATCGGAACGCCGCCGAACCTGATCCTGCTTGGCATTATGGAAGAGCAGGGAATGGAGATGATCCCTTTTGTACAGTGGATGTGGATGGTCGCACCCCTGGCGCTGGTCATGGTCGTCGTGATTTCGCTTGTGCTGGGCATCGGGCTCAAAGATGTCCGGCTCGAGCGGCCGGAGGAACACAAAACGTTGACATCGGATCAGAAAAAGATCGTTGCCGTTTTG